>JANYLG010000156.1 GCA_025363775.1 Acidobacteriota bacterium
GCATCTCCGCGATCGGCTCGTCATCGTCGTCGCCGGAGACCATGGCGAGAGCCTGGGTGAGCACGGCGAGCGCGCGCACGGGATGCTCCTCTATGAGCCGGCGGTCCGCGTGCCGCTCATCGTCCACGCGCCGGGTTCGACAAGACCGGCCGTGCGAACCGATCCCGTCAGCCTCGCGGACATCGCGCCTACGATCTTCGCGCTCGTCGGCCTGTCGGCACCGACGGCCATGGACGGGATCGACCTGCTGGGTTCGCCGCCGAACGCGGACCGCGAGATCTACGGGGAGACGAACTATCCCCGCGTGGCCGGGTGGAGTCCGCTGCGGTCGCTCGTCTCGGGGCGATGGAAACTGGTGCGCTCGTCGCCGCCCGAGCTCTTCGACGTGGAGGGCGATCCGGCCGAGGCGAGGGACGTCGCCGGCGAACGCGCGGCGCTGGCCGGGGCGATGGCCGCGCGGATCCGCGAGATCGAGGGAAGGACAAAGAGCGCAGCGGCCACACCGGGCGCCGACGCGCAGGAACGGCTTCGAGCCCTGGGCTATGTCGCGACCTCACCCACCGTCACGGCCGATCCGTCCGCGCAAAATCCCGCCCGCGCGATTACCGCGTGGGGCGAGTTCGAGGATGCGCTGACGCTGGTGGCGTCCGGTCGGGGCGCGGCAGCGCTCCCCCGCCTCCGCGCGTTGTCTGCGCGATATCCGACTGCGCAGGTGTTTCAGAAGACGTACGCGCAGGCGCTGAACGACGCCGGGCGGACCCCTGATGCGCTCGTCGCTCATCGAACACTGGTCAAGCGCTGGCCCGGAGAGCCCGGACTCTTGCACGACCTGGGCGTGGCCGCCCGTGCCGCCGGGCAGGCCGACGAAGCGCTGCGCGCGGAGCAGGCGGCCCTCGTGATCGACGCCGACTACCCGGCGGCGCACAATGGTCTTGGCCTGGTTCACGTGGACGGGGGCCGATTCGCGGAAGCGGCGACCGCGTTCGAGCGAGCCACGTCCCTCGAACCGAGCGACCCGTCGTTCTGGACGAACCTCGGCAACGCGCGCCGCGAGCTTGGCGAGTCGTCACGCGCCGCGGATGCCTACCAGCGTGCACTGGCGATCGACGGCTCCTGGCCCGACGCGGCCAACGGCCTCGGCGTCCTGCTCGTGCAGGGAAATCGGCCGGCCGACGCGATCCCGTGGTTCGAAAAGGCGCTGGGCCGATCGGCGGGCTTCATTGAAGCTCGGTTGAACCTGGGAATCGCGTGCCAGCAGGCCGGCCGGATCGAACGCGCGAAGACCACCTACAGGGAAGTGCTGGCTGCGCCGCAGAAATATCGTCAGCAGAAGGACGCCGCGGCGAAACTGCTTCGGGGATTGGGAAAGTGACGAGCAGGCCTTCCCGCCTGATTTCTCTCCTCCTTCTCCTCCTCGCGGCCTGCGCCTCGCCCCCGACCGCTCCTCCCGCACGCCCCACCTCCGCCCGCAATCTGCTGCTCGTCACCATCGACACGATGCGCGCCGACCACGTGGGCGCGTACGGCTATGCGGCGGCGCGCACGCTGACGCTCGACCGGCTCGCCCGCGAGGGTACACGATTCGATCGCGCGTTCGCGCCCTCGCCCATCACCCTCACGTCGCACGCCAGCCTGCTCACCGGTCTGTATCCTCCCGGCCACGGGGCGCGTGACAACGGCATGGCGATGGCCCCGACCGTGGTGACGCTGGCCACTGCTCTGCGCGACCGCGGCTTTGCCACGGCCGCGTTCATCGCGGCGTTCCCACTCGATCGGCGCTTTGGCCTCGCACGCGGGTTCGACGTCTACGCGGACCGCATGCCGCGCGGCAGCAACGGGCGACTGGCGAACGAGCGGCCCGGCCGGGAGGTTGTGGACGAAGCGATCGCGTGGCTGACGAGCGTGCGCAAGACCTCCGGCGCCGCGAAGCCGTTCTTCCTGTGGGTGCACCTGTTCGAGCCGCACGCCCCGTACGGGGATCCCGCGCGCGATGGCGGGCGCTCTGTCATCGAGCGGTACGACGCGGAGATTGCAACTGCCGATCGAGAAGTTGGACGGTTGCTCGCTTCGCTCGGAGGGGATTTCGAGCACACGCTCGTGGTGGCGGCCAGCGATCACGGCGAGGCCTTTGGTGAGCACGGCGAGATCGGCCACAGCCTGTTCGTCTACGACACGACCCTGCGCGTGGCGTTGCTCATGCGCGGTCCCGGCGTAATGGCCGGACGGGCGGTGCCGGATCCTGTATGCCTCATCGACGTCGCGCCCACCGTGCTCCCGCTGCTCGGCCTGTCGTGTGGCGCACGCCTCCAGGCTTGCGGGTCGTTCGACCCCGACGGCATCGACCTCCGCCCGGCGCTCGATGGGAAGGCGCTGCCCACGCGCCAGCTCTACGCGGAGTCGTTCGCGCCGCTGCTCGATTTCGGGTGGAGCGCGCTGCGCGCCGTTCGGGATGGTCGATGGAAGGTGATCGCAGCGCCGCGGCCCGAGATGTACGACATCGAGGCCGACAGGAGCGAGCTGAACGACCTGTCGAGAACGGGCGGCGCGGCGGGCAGCCAGAACGCAGGTTCTGTCAGCGACCTTCCGCTCCGCGACCTGCTCGCACGGATTGATCGGATTTCGGGTCCCGACTTGCCTCCGACTCCGCCCCCCTCGCCGTCTCGGACCGGCGAGACACCGGCCGCGATGGCTGGCGCGCGCGCGCGCCTCGGCGCTCTCGGCTACGTCCAGGGCGGCGGCCCATCGTCCGGGCCTCGCCCCGATCCCAAGGACCGCCGGGAACTGGCCGCGCGCATCGCCGCCGTCACCTCGGGCGAGGTGCAGGGAGACGCGCTGCTTCCTGCGCTGCAGTCGATCGTCCAGGAGGACCCGCGTAACGGGCAGATGCAGATCCGGCTGGGCTACGCGCTCGTCGAACTCGCGCGGTGTGGGGAGGCGCAGCGCCACTTTGGCGCCGCCATCACGGCCCGCGTGCCGACGGGCGACGCGCATCTTGGCCTGGCGCTCTGTCAGGCGCAGGCCGGCCACATCGGGCCGGCGATTTCGACGCTACTGGAGAGCCTGTCGGTGGAACCTGGCAATTCCGTGGTGCTCGCCAATCTCGGGTTGCTCCAGGGGCGCCAGGGGCAAACCGAGAGCGCTGTCACCTCGCTCCGGCAGGCGCTGACGATCGATCCCGATTTCCACGAGGCGCGGTTCAACCTCGCGCTCGTCTTCGCCCGGGCCGGCCGGCGCGCCGAGGCCCGAACGGAGGCCGAGGATCTGCTGCGGCGCCTCCCACCGACCGCCCCTCAGCGCCCAGAAGTCGCACGCCTGCTCTCGTCCATCACCCGGTCAAGCCGCAACCCATGAGGCTCCACCGGGTGAGTGGAGTTCCTGGCAATAGTTCCTGGCCCCAATTCGCAGTTCTTGGGTCGATCGGATCCAATAGGCTGGATCTATTCTCCTGTCTTTTGGACCTGTTATCCGGAGTCGAACGGTCTCGATTCAAGACTCGGTGGAATTCCGCTCGATTCGTGGATTGACGCGGAAAATTGGCTGGCGCGGGGCTTGCTGGGGTAGAATGCCGTCCCTATCGGGGCATTGGGTCGTGATTCTCTACATTTCGACGCGTTTTTCTTGTTTTCAGGAGGGCTCAGGCATGAGACGTTTAGTTCTCGCCAGTCTTGTCCTTTCCGTCATGCTCGCGGTCCCGGCGATCGCCCAGCAGACGGCAGGGAACATCTCAGGGCGGATCGTTGACCAACAGGGCGCCATCATTCCGGGCGCAACTGTCACGGCGACCAACCCGGCCACCGGGCTCACCCGGTCCGTGGTGTCCGACGCGGTGGGAATCTACACCCTGACGGGCTTGCCAATCGGGAACTACGACCTGAAGGTCGAGCTCTCGGGCTTCCAGCCAACCCTTCGGAAAGGCGTCGTTGTCAACGTCTCCCAGACCGTGTCACTGGAACTGACGCTCTCGGTGGCCGCGCTGGCGGAAAGCGTGACCGTCACGGGCCAGACGCCCCTCATCGAGACCACATCGTCGGCGGTCGGCGGGGTCGTTGACGTGGACAAGATTGAAGCGATGCCGCTCAATGGCCGCCAGTTCGCCAACCTGGCGATGACGATCGCGGGCGTCGGCATGGGGTTCCACTCCGACCCGACCAAGAGCACGCAGTACTCGCCGCAGATCGCGGGCGGCAACGGCCGCAACGTCAACTACCAGATTGACGGCGGCGACAACAACGACGACACGGTCGGCGGGCTGCTGCAGCTCTTCCCCCTCGAGGCGATCCAGGAATTCAACATGATCACCTCGCGCTACAAGGCCGAATACGGGCGCAGCAACGGCGGCGTCATGAACATCGTGACCAAGAGCGGCACGAACCGCTTCGGCGGCAGCTGGTTCACCATGATGCGCGACAAGGCGCTGAACGCCGAGAGCGAAAGCGAGAGACTGTCCGACCTGGCCGCCGCCAAGGCGGGTACGGCGGCGTCCGGGAAGAACGAGTACCGGCGTTATCAGTACGGCGGGTCGTTCGGCGGGCCGATCGCGCAGAACAAGGCGCACTTCTTCGTCGCGGCCGAACGCACCCAGCAGACCACCAAGCAGATCGTGGATACCCTCGGGCTGTTCCCAAGTCTGAACGGCGTGTACGACACGCCCAGCGTCGAGACCTTGTTCACCGGAAAGATGTCGGTCAACGTCAACGCCAACCAGTACCTGTCGGTGCGGTACGGCCGCAACACCAACTCCCAGGTCTACGGCGTCGGCACGCGCGCAACCCCCGACAGCTGGGGCGACAGCGTGAACACGTTCAACTCGTTCAACATGAACCACAACTGGGTTCTGGGCGGGACGAAGCTGAACGAGTTCATCTTCCAGTACGCCGACTTCAGCAACACCGTCGCGTCGCGCAGCTCGGCACCAAACGAGACGTTCCCGAACGGCGTGACCACCGGCGCCAACGGCAACACGCCGCAGACAACTGAGCAGAAGAAGTATCAGTTCCGCGACGACTTCTCGTGGCACGTCACGGGCAGGGGCGGCCTCGGGCACGACTTGAAGGTCGGCGCGAACTTCATCAACGAGCCGCGCCTGTTCATCACGTTCAACACCGGCAAGGGCGCGATCTTCAACACGCACATCACCAACGACCCGAACGGCCCGATCTCGAGCGTGACGGTCAGCGACGGTGACGCCAGCGCCAACATCCCGATGAAGCAGTTCGCGACCTACTTCCAGGACGACTTCCG
>JANYLG010000005.1 GCA_025363775.1 Acidobacteriota bacterium
CACGGGGCCGTCCAGCGGGGCGTCGAGCGGCGAACCGCAGGCCAGGCACAGCGGGGCGAAGAGAACGGAGAGGAGGCTATTGGAGAAATGAAGAATGGGGCTCCTCCGGCAGCGTGACGCGCTCGGAGCTGCCCCACAGCCGCTCGAGCGCATAGAACTCACGCCGTTCGCTGCTGAAGACGTGGACCACGAAATCGAAGTAGTCGAGCAGCACCCAGTCGCCGCGCTCGAATCCCTCGACGTGCGCCGGCTTCACCCGCTCCTTCCGGAGCGACTCCTCGACGGCGTCGGCAATCGCCTGGACCTGCCGCGCGTTCCGCCCAGAGCAGATCACGAAGAAATCGGTGAACGCGTCGAGCGACCGCAGGTCCAGGACCTGGAGGTCGATCGCCTTCTTGTCCCGGGCCGCCTGCACCGTGCGTTCGATGGCGGCCGGGAGTCGGTGCTTCTTCGAGGAACTCGTCCGATTCTCGGGTGTGCTCATGCAAGACCGCTTCCTGATGGAGTTCGTCGCGAACAGTACAACCGGTGTTTCCTGATGTGGCGTTCGACGTCCGACGCCACGAGTCCCGTCAACGACTCGCCCCGCGCCGCGCGTTCGCGGATCTGGGTGGACGAGACGTCCGGGGTGGCCGCATTCACGAGGAAAATTGAGCACGACGCGACATCGCCCGCGTCCGCGCCGTCGGTGGGCACCGTGCGCATCCGTGGAACGAGGGCAGGGAGCCGCTCCCGCAGCATCCCAAACGGCTGCCCTGGCCTCGAAATCACGACGAAGTGGGCCAGGTCCAGGACGGCCGGATAGTCGTGCCAGGCGGCAATTTCTGCAAGGGCGTCGGTGCCGGCGATGAAGAAAAGTTGCGATGCCTGGTAACCGTCGTCCAGCAGACGCCGCAGTGTGATCGCGGTGAACGAGGGGCCGGGCAGGCGCAGTTCGACATCCGAAGCGACGAGCCGGGCATGGGCACCAACGGCCAGCGAGACCATGGCGAACCGATGGAACGCCGAGGCACGGGGCTGTGACGGGCGATGCGGAGGCTCATGCGACGGGATGAGCAGGACCCGGTCCAGCGTGAGCGCCGCGCAGGCAGCCTCGGCGGCGGCGATGTGTCCGTCATGCACGGGATCGAAAGTCCCGCCGAGGATGCCCGTGCGTCCTGGTTCGGGGATCATTCCTCGGGCCCGGCGGAGGTGGTCCGGGTCATCCCGCGCCACATCGCCTCGAGCAGCGCCGGCACGCCCTGGCCGGTGACAGCCGACACTGTCAACACCGGGAGCGACCACTCGGCGGCCTTCGCGGTCAGGCGTGCCACCCGCTCCGGGTCGTCCAGCGAATCGATCTTGTTGGCGACGACCACCTGCGGGCGCTCGAGCAGATCCGCGCGGAACAGCTCCAGTTCCCGCCGGATCACGGTGAGGTCGTCCGCCGGCTCGCGCTCCGACGCCGACGACACATCTACCATGTACACCAGCACCTTGGTGCGTTCGATATGGCGGAGGAACTGGTGACCGAGACCCTGGCCGCGATGCGCGCCCTCGATCAGCCCGGGGACGTCGGCCACGACGAAGCTGCGGTCATCGCTGAGCTTGACCACGCCGAGGTGCGGCGTCAGCGTCGTGAACGGGTAGTCGGCAATCTTCGGCTTGGCGGCGGAGATGCGCGAGATGAGCGTGGACTTCCCGGCGTTCGGATAGCCCACGAGCCCCACGTCGGCGAGGAGTTTCAGCTGGAGGCGCAGCGCCCACACGTCGCCAGGAAGGCCCGGCTGCGAGCGTCGGGGCGCCCGGTTCGTGGAGGTCGCAAACTGGGCGTTGCCAAGCCCGCCTCGCCCGCCCTGTGCCGCGAGTACGCGCTGGCCTTCTGCCGCGAGGTCCGCCACTTGTTCCGGCACCGCGCCGGGCAGTTCGATCCGATAGACGACCGTGCCAACCGGCACCTGGAGCTCGAGGTCGGCGCCGTCGCTGCCGTGGCGATTCGACCCCTGGCCGTGTCCGCCGCGCTTCGCATGGAATTCGGGATGGAACCGGTACGTCACCAGCGTGTTGAGGTGAGGGCTGGCGACCAGGAAGACCGATCCTCCATGACCGCCATCACCGCCGTTCGGGCCGCCACGAGGAACGAACTTCTCCCGGCGGAAACTGACGCATCCGCGACCGCCATCTCCGGCGGAGATCCGGATGTCCACCTCGTCAACGAACATTTCGGTGGCTATCGCCTATTCGACCGGCAGGACGCTGATTTTTCGGCCGTGCGCGCCGTGATCCTCGAAGCGCACGCTCCCGGTGATCTTCGCAAAGAGCGAATGGTCCTTGGCGAGGCCCACGTTGAGGCCGGCGTCGAACCGCCGCCCATGCTGCCGCACGAGGATCGATCCGCCCGTGACGATGTTGCCGTCAAAGCGTTTCACGCCCAGCCGCTGGGAATTGCTGTCGCGGCCGTTGCGCGAACTGCCTTGTCCTTTCTTGTGTGCCATGAGAACTCACCCAATTCATGCCGCCCAGATCGCCTTCCAGCCCGCGTCGTCCGCGACGGCTAGAGAACGATCTCCTTGACCGTGACGCGCGTATAGGTGCTGCGATGCCCCATGGTCCGCCGCATCCCCTTGCGCCGCTTCTTCTTGAAGACCCGGATCTTGGGGCCCCGCGCCACGCCGTCCACGACGGCCACGACCCGAGCGCCCGCCAGGAACGGCGCGCCAGCCATCAGCTCGCCGCCGTCCTTTTCGATCATCAGCACCTGGTCGAAGTTGACCTCTGCGCCCTTCTCGTTGCCGAGATTATCGACAACGAGCGTCTCGCCCGGGATCATCTTCACCTGGTGGCCGCCGCACTGGACAATCGCGTACACGCCTGTATCTCCTGTCGCTGCTGCCTCGCCGCACCTATAAGCACGGGCGGAGGCGGGCATGCAAACCCCTGCCGGGCATTCCCGGCCAGCGGGAAACCCTTAGCCTACCATCAAACGGCAGAATTTGGAAGACCGGTGCGACCATATGGTCGCCGTAGGGGCTGGTTTGAAACCCGCCCCTACTTGAGCAGCACGCGCGTCCCCCGGATCTTCTGGCTGCTGAGCGTGCCGAGGAAGCCCGGGATCAGGCGGTCCATCAGCTCGAAGTAGGACGAGAGCGCCGGCGTGTCCTGGTTGGGGTTGTAGAGCACTTCCTCTCGGAACACCTCCGAGTGCAGCGTGGCGCCGGTGCGTCCGTCGATGAACACGAACTTCGGCCTGAGGATGTACCCCTTCCGCTCCATGTACGTGCGGACCGGGTCAACGCTTCGCCGCCCGTACTGATCGATGACCTCTCGTTCGCGCTGGACGAATCCCGCGCTGGCGTGAGGCGTGAACAGGACCGTGCCGGTGACGATCAGCGGGTTCTGGAATTCCTCGCCCAGCTTCTTCCAGTAGTTCGTGTTGGCGAAGACGAAGTCGTACGCGTCGAGGTCCTTCTCGTCCTTGATGAGGGTGGGCAGGGGCAACACGGGGTTCGGCTGCGCGGTCGACGCGGTGCCGTCTGCGTCCGGTCGCGGCTGTTGGGCGGCGATCTCGGTCAGCGAGATGACGTCCGCTTCGATCACCTTCATGCTCGACTTGGTTCGCAGTTGGCTGCGAAGCAGGCGCACCGTCTCGAGGTTGGCGTCCACATCTTCCGCGCCGCCGGCGATGAACCCAGCCACCAGCACGCGCTGGAACGGCGACGTGTCGAGCTTTGGCTGGATCGGCGTCTCGAGAGGGATCTCGACCACGCTCGTGCAGGTGGCGAGGGCCAGCGCGGCCACGAGGCTAGCGAGTGTGACGGCGGCTCGCGCGGTCATTGATTTCCTTGAAGAACTCGTAGTTCTGGCGGATGGACACATTCTTCGGGTCGAGTTCGAGGGCCTTGTCGTACGCCTTGCGCGCCTTCTCGACCATCCCTTCGTGCTCGTATGCAACGGCCAGGTTGTTGTACGCCGCAGCGTACTTCGGGTCGAGATCTGCGGCCTTTTCCCAGCGATACAGCGCCTCTTTCCAGAGGCCCTTGTTGGCGACGTCGATGCCGAACTGAACCTGGGCCTGTGCGTCCCGATGAGGGCCGCCGGCCAGCGCCAGCCTCGCGCCCAGCGCGAGCACCAGAACAGCGAAGGCGATGGTCTTGCGCATCTATGCTCCCGGATTCTCTCAACTATAAGCTTTCGCCAGTGGCGGTGCAATCTTCCGACGCCGGGACCACGAGCCGGCCGACCACCACGGTCTTTCTTCCCGGACGTCGAAGACTCCATCTGGAAGGGTCCGACCCCTTATTTTTCTATGAGGACGAGAATTCCTCTTGCTTCCACTTGCGCGGGCGGCGCCCGACGCCTATATTTCAGGTTGAGGTCGGGTGCCGGCCGCCTGTTCCGGGCGGCCGACCTGGCTTTGCCCTGCGCCAGGCCCGCCGCCACACTTTCTCTTTGCTGTCCCCGGCGTCCACGTCACATCGCAAAGCGGTCCGCCGCCTGACTACGTCGCCTGGCTACGCCGCCTGGCTACAAAGTGTGGAGCTGTCATATGTTGCCCATTCTCGACCTCGTCGCGCTGTCTTCCTGCCATATGGCTTTGCGGGTGAAGGCCCTCGACATCTTGCGCGCGCAACCAGGCCTCCTCTCGCTCGAGGCCGTGCTCGAGGCGGTTCCCGACGCCAGACTGCCACCCGGCCTCGCCTCCCGGCTGCGGATTCACGCCGCGAAGGCGCTCGCGGCCGCGCGCCGCGGCGGGATTGAGCCGATTGCCTGGGGCGATACGCGCTATCCTCTGTTGCTGGCTCAGATTCCCGACGCGCCGCTGGTCCTCTGGACAAAGGGTGACCACGAAGTCCTCTCCCACCCTACCGTCGCGATCGTCGGATCCCGGGCGGCCACGCCCTACGGTCTCGAGGCCGCCTCACGCCTGGCCGGCGACCTCACCGCCGCCGGGGCCCTTGTGATCAGCGGGTTGGCGCGCGGCGTGGATTCCGCCGCACATCGCGCCGCCCTCGCGGCCGGGGGAGAGACGGTCGCCGTCCTGGGGTCTGGTGTGGACGTCATCTATCCGCCGGAGCACCAGATGTTGGCGGTCGAGATCGCGAGCCGCGGGGCGCTCGTCAGCGAACTGCCGCCGGGGACGCCACCTTGCGCCTTCCATTTTCCGGCCCGAAACCGTATCATCAGCGGCCTCTCGCTGGCGGTGGTGGTCGTGGAGGCGGCAGAGCGGAGCGGGTCGCTCATCACCGCGGGCTGCGCCCTCGACCAGGGAAGGGCGGTCATGGCCGTGCCCGGCAGCGTGCTGTCCGGCCGGCACAAGGGCTCCCACGCCCTGATCCGTGACGGCGCGGCCGTCGTGGAGTCGGCCGAGGATGTTCTCGCCGAACTGCGCACCAGCTCGCTGCGGCCCGCGGCTCCTGTGGCCGGAGATGCCCCGCTGTCAGACCCGATCGTCGCTCGGATGTCCGCCGGCGAGACCTACGACGTGGAAGGGCTTGGACGCGCCACGGGCCTTTCGCCCGCCCAGTTGTTGCCCCGGCTGCTCGAACTGGAGCTGCGCGGGGCCGTCCGCCGACTGGACGGGGGGAGATTCGTTCGAGCCGGTCGAACGTGCTAACGTAAGGCCCCAGATACACTGATGCCTAAATCACTTGTCATCGTTGAATCGCCTGCCAAGGTGAAAACGCTCTCTCGCTTCCTCGGCCCCAACTACCGGGTGGAGGCGAGCTTCGGTCATATCCGGGATCTTCCCGAGAGCGCCGACGAGGTGCCTGCTGAGATTCGCGACAAGTCCTGGGGCAACCTGGGAGTTGATACGGACGGCGACTTCAAGCCCTACTACGTCATCCCGGCGTCCAAGCGGCGCCATGTCACCACGTTGCGGGCGGCCATGAAGGACGCCTCCGAGGTGCTCCTGGCGACAGACCCCGACCGCGAAGGCGAATCGATCAGCCAGCATCTCAAGGAAGTTCTGAAGCCCAAGGTTCCCGTCCGGCGGGTCACGTTTCACGAAATCACCCGCGAGGCGGTCGAAGCAGCGGTGGCCGGTGCGCACGACCTCGACGAGAACCTCGTCAGGGCCCAGGAAAGCCGTCGAATTCTCGACCGGCTCTACGGGTACACCCTGTCCCCTGTGCTCTGGAAGAAAGTGCGGACCGGCTTGAGCGCCGGGCGTGTACAGAGCGTGGCCGTCCGGCTCATCGTCGAGCGCGAGGAGGCCCGGCGGGCGTTCCGCAGCAGCACCTACTGGGATATCGAGGCCCGCCTCTCGGCAGAAAACCGGGAGTTCGGGGCGGTGCTCTCGCGCGTCGGCGACCAACGGGTGGCGACGGGCAGGGATTTCGACTCGACGACAGGGGCGCTGGCGACCAGGAGCGTTCGACATCTTGACGAGCGCACGGCGCGGCAGTTGGCGCAGGTGCTGGAGCAGCACCTTCCGTGGAAGGTGACGGCCGTGGACGAACGGCCGGGGACCGAGCGCCCGGCGCCTCCCTTCACCACGTCCACGCTCACGCAGGAGGCGAGCCGGAAGCTGGGTTTCTCCACGAGCCGGACGATGCGGATCGCCCAGCGGCTCAAGGACGGCGTCGAGCTGTCCGACGGGACGATCGAGGGCATCATCACGTATCACAGGACGGATTCGACGACGCTCAGCGACAAGGCGCTGCGCGAGTCGGGCCTTGCCATCCGCGAGATGTTCGGCGACGAATACTACCAGGGGCCGCGGCGGTACCAGACGCAGGTCCGAAATGCCCAGGAAGCGCACGAAGCCATCCGGCCCACCGAGTTCACTTTGACGCCCCAGCGGCTGGCGGGGGGCCTCAACGCTGACGAACTGCGACTCTACGACCTCATCTGGAAGCGGACGATGGCGTCGCAGATGCCGGACGCGCGCGTCCTGAAAACCACCGTCGAGTTCACCGCCTCCGGGCCTGCGGGCGAGACGTGCGTGCTGACGGCTTCCGGCAAGGCTATAGAGTTCGCGGGCTACCGTCGGGCCTACGTCGAGGGCAGCGACGACCCGGACAGCGAGCTGGAAGCGCAGGACACGATCCTGCCGGCCTTCAAGCCAGGCGACCTCGTCGCGGCACCCGGGCAGGCGGCCGCCGGCGTGGACAGGCCGAAGGCCGTCCTTGCGCGCGTCGATCCAAAGAAGCACGAAACGACGCCGCCGGCGCGGTTCACGGAAGCATCGCTGATCAAGAAGCTCGAAGAAGAGGGAATTGGCAGGCCCTCCACCTACGAGCCGACGATCGAGACGATTCTGCGGCGCGGCTACGTGTTCCGGCAGGGCAAGGCGCTCGTGCCGAGCTTCACGGCCTTCGCGGTCACACGCCTGCTGCGCGACCACTTTGCGGACTTCGTGGACATCGGGTTCACCGCGGAGATGGAGAAGGACCTCGACGAGATCTCGAACGGCGAGCGTTCCTGGCTCGATTTCATCCGCGAGTTCTTCCGCGGCGATGGCAAGCAGCGCCGGGGTCTCGAGGCAATGGCCCGGGATGGCGAGCAGCGGATCGACTACCCGGTGGTGGCCATCGGGGTGGATCCGGAGAGTGGCCAGGAGATCCGGGTACGCATCGGGAAGTTCGGCCCGTTCCTCCAGGTCGGCGACGGGGGCGCGGGCAACACGGCGTCGCTGCCCGACGACCTCCCGCCGGCGGATCTCACCGTGGAGAAGGCCATGTCACTGGTTCGGGCGAAGGCTGCCGGGCCGCGGGATCTTGGCATCGACCCGGCCACCGATCAGCACGTGTACCTCGCGACCGGTCGCTTCGGCCCCTACGTGCAGCTTGGCGAGACACCGGAGAAACCGGCGAAACCGGCGAAGGGCACGAAGGCCGAGAAGCCCAAGCGGGCGTCGTTGCCGCGCGGTGTCACGGAAGCGGAGATCGATATGGCGCTGGCGCTGCGCCTGCTCAGCCTGCCGCGCCGGCTCGGCAACCACCCCGAGGACGGCCAGGATATCGTGGCCAGCGCGGGCCGCTTCGGACCGTACGTGAAGCACGGGGACGAGTTCCGGTCGCTCGACCCTGACGATGATGTCTACACGGTGAGTCTGGAGCGCGCCTTGGCCCTGTTCGCGGCGCCAAAGCAAACCAGGCGGCGCCAGTCGGCTACCCGAACGGTGCTGCGCGAGCTTGGCGTCCGCGAGGACACGGGTGTCGCGGTCACGTTGCTCGAGGGGCGATACGGGCCGTACGTGTCCGACGGGACGACCAACGCGTCGCTGGCGAAGGGCGCCGACCCGGCGAACATCGGCATGCGCGAGGCCATCGACCTGCTCGAGGCTCGGGCGGCGGCGGGGCCGAAGAAAAAGGGGACGCGCCGCGCCGCGACCGGTGGCCGAAAGCGCAAGCAGCCGGTCGGGGTGTCGTAAGCGCAGCGCCATGATCCACATCCTGGGCGGCGGCCTGGCCGGGTCAGAGGCCGCGTGGCAGGCGGCCTCGCGCGGCCAGCGGGTGGTGGTCCACGAGATGAGGCCGGTGCGTTCGACCGAGGTCCACCGTACCGACTGCCTCGCGGAACTGGTGTGCAGCAATTCCTTCCGAAGCGACAAGCTCGATAACGCCGTCGGCCTCCTGAAGGAGGAGATGCGGCGCCTTGGTTCGCTCATCATGCGCGTGGCCGACGAGGTGCGCGTGCCGGCAGGCGCCGCGCTCGCCGTGGACCGGGAGCGGTTCGCCGAAGGGGTCACGCGGGAAATCGTGTCGCACCCTGGCATCACCGTTGTGCGGGAGGAACTGACCGACGTGCCGGACCCCGCCGTCGCCGGAGGCCCGGTCATCATCGCGACCGGTCCGCTCACCTCGCCATCCCTGTCCGAGCGGATCGCCGCGCTCGTGGGCCACAGCCAGTTGTACTTCTACGACGCGGTGAGCCCGATCGTCCTCGCCGACTCGATCGACAGGTCGCGCGTCTTCCGGGCGTCACGATGGTCGAGGAGCTTGCGCGGCCCCGCGGCCCCCGAGCCCCCGGCGCCAGCGTGTGCCGTGGATGAGGGGGAGGGGGACTACCTCAACTGCCCATTCACGGCGCAGGAGTACGAGACGTTCTACCAGGCCCTCACCACGGCAGAGCGTGCGACTGTGCACGACGTCGAGAAGGAGAAGTTCTTCGAGGGGTGCCTGCCGATCGAGGTCATGGCGCACCGCGGCGTTGACACGCTGCGTTTCGGGCCGATGAAGCCCGTCGGGTTGATCGAGCCGCGCACCGGGCGCCAGGCGTACGCGATCGTACAGTTGCGCCAGGACAACATGGCCGCCGACCATTTCAGCCTGGTGGGATTCCAGACGCAGCTGAAGTGGGGAGAGCAGGCGCGTGTGTTCAGGCTGATTCCGGGGCTCGAGCACGCCGAGTTCGTCCGCTTCGGCCTGGTGCATCGCAACACGTACATCAATGGGCCGGCCGTGCTGGCCGAGACGTGGCAGGTCCGATCGCGCCCGGACCTGTTCTTCGCGGGACAGATCTCGGGCGTCGAGGGCTACGTGGAGTCCGCGGCTTCGGGCCTGCTGGCGGGGATCAACGCCGCTGCCGTCGCGGACGGCCGCGCCCCGTCGGCGCCGCCGCGCACCACGGCCATGGGCGCGCTGGCCTACTACGCGTCGCATGCCGACGCCAGACACTACCAGCCGAGCAACATCACGTTCGGGATCATGGCGCCGCTCGAACAGATGGACCGTCGCCTGCGCCGAGACCGGAAGGCAAGAAACGAGGCGATCTCGGCGAGGGCGCTGGCCGACCTGGGACTATGGATTGGAATCGAGTAGGGGCGATCGGCCGGTCGCCCCGACGGACCACTGCTGAATCGTGAAAATCCTCCTCCGCGCCTTCCTCGCGTTTCTGCGGTTGAACCGCAACGCCTCGGCGCACACTGTCCGGGCATACGAAGGAGACCTGTCGCAGTTCATCACCTATCTGGCGGGGCAGTATCAGCGGCCGCGGCCGCTGATACTGCCATCCGACATCACCCGGCCGACGATCAGGGGGTTCCTGGCGGATCTGTTCCGGCGAGGCGAGTCGCGGGCGAGCGCCGCGCGCAAGCTGGCGGCCGTGCGTGCATTCCTCCGGTACTTGAGGCGAGAGGGGTTGATCGAGTCGGATCCGGGGCTGCTCGTGGCCACGCCGAAACGTGAGCAGAAGATCCCGCTCCACCTCGAGGTGGACGAGATGACGCGGCTGCTCGAGACGCCTGATACGTCGGGACCGCTCGGGCGCCGCGACCGCGCGATCCTCGAGGTGCTCTACGCGTCGGGACTGCGCCTCGGCGAGCTGGTCGGCCTCGACCTCGAGGACATGAACCTCGGAAGCCGGATGGTGCGGGTGATGGGGAAGGGACGCAAGGAGCGCCTTGTGCCCTTCAACCAGAGCGCGACCGCAGCCGTGCGCGCCTGGTTGCCCGACAGAGAGACGTTGTGGAGGCAGGCCACACCCGACAGCGGACAGCCGACAGCCGTCAGCAGACAGCGGACAGCTGCGAGCCGCCGCGCCGGCCCCAATGACGAACCCCTCTTCCTGAACTATCGCGGCACGCGCCTGTCAGGCCGACACGTCCACCGCCTCGTGCGACATTACGTGGCGGCCTGCAGCCTGCGCTTCGGCATCAGCCCGCACGCCATCCGCCACTCGTTTGCGACGCACCTGCTCGAAGCGGGCGCCGACCTGCGCGCGATCCAGGAACTGCTGGGACACGTGCGGCTGAGTACCACGCAGCGCTACACCCACCTCGACGCCACCCACTTGATGGACGTGTATCGCCGTGCGCATCCGCGCGCCGGCCTCGTCGCCGGGAAGACGTAGTGAGAAACGTGCCTCACGTGTCACGACCCTGGCTGTGGACCGTGTCTTGCGTCAGACCTGCTCGGCCACCTCTCGTCGTCCCTTGGGGAATTCGATCTTCAGCATCTTGATCTTGTAATTGATCACGCGCGGGCTGATGGACAGCAGTTCCGCCGCATCCTTCTGCACCCAGTTCGACATCTTCAGCGCCTCGACGAGCGCGCGCCGCTCGATCTCTTCGAGGGGGATCCCGGCTGGGGGAATCCGCACGATCGACGGACCGTCCGAGTCCACCCCGGGCGTAATCGTCTCGCCCAGGCGCAGGTCGTCGAGGGTGATCAGGCTGCCCTCGGTGAGGAGGACCGCCCGCTCGATCGAGTTCTCGAGCTCCCTGATGTTGCCGGGCCAGTTGTACCGCAGCAGCAGCTTCAGCGCGTCCGGCCGGATGCCGTCCATCTTTCGCTTCAGCTCGGCCGAGAACCTCCGGACGAAGAACTCCGCGAGCGCAGGGATGTCGTCCTTCCGGTCTCGCAGCGGTGGCATGTCGATCGACACGACGTCGAGGCGGTAGTACAGGTCTTCGCGGAACTGGCCACTGGAGACCATCGTCGCGAGGTTCTTGTTGGTCGCCGCGATCAGACGAACGTCTACCTTCAACGTGCGGGTGCCGCCGAGGCGTTCGAACTCGTGTTCCTGGAGCACGCGCAGGATCTTCGCCTGCGTGTTCGCGCTCATGTCGCCCACTTCGTCGAGGAACAGGCTGCCGCCGTCGGCCTGCTCGAAGCGGCCGATCCGTTGCTTGTCGGCGCCGGTGAACGCGCCTCTCTCGTGGCCGAACAGCTCCGACTCGAGGAGGTTCTCCTGGAGCGCCGCGCAGTTGACGCGGACGAAATTGCGGGACGCGCGCAGCGAGTTGTGATGGATGGCGCCGGCGACCAACTCCTTGCCCGTCCCCGTCTCGCCGCGAATCAGCACGGTCGTGTTGCTCCTGGTCACCTTGCGGACGACGGCCAGCACCTTGGCCAGCGCCCCGCTGCTGCCGATGATGCGGTCGAATTCGTAGATGTCGTTCTGGGTGTGGCGGAGGTAGTCGAGTTCGTGGCGCATCCGCCGCAGCTCGAGCGCCTTCTCGATCTTGATCTCCATCTCCTCGATCTCGAACGGCTTCTGCACGAAGTCGAACGCGCCGCTCTTCATCGCCTCGACGGCCGTCGTGACCGATCCGAAGGCCGTCATCAGGATGACGGCGGTTAACGGGTGGAGCGCCTTTGCCGTGCGCAGCACCTCGAGGCCGTCGCTGCCGCCCATCTTCAGATCGCTCAGCACGACGTCGAAGAAACCGTCGTGCAGCCGGGCGATCGCGGCATTGCCGTTCGGCGCCTCTTCCGTGTCGTGGCCCGCCTCGGTCAGTGCCCGCGCCAGCCCGCGGCGCAGCGCGTCGTGGTCGTCAGCAATCAGTATTCGCCCCATATCTGTCCGTCTCTACTGCAGCCAGTCCTCACTGCAGCCAGTCCTCGCCCACGTTCATCGGCAGGGTGACGCGGAATCGCGTGCCCTCGCCGGGCGCGGTCGTCAAGTCGATGTGACCGTCGTGCGCGTCAACGATTTTCCGCACGATCGCCAGGCCGAGCCCTGACCCCTGCGGCTTGGTGGTGAAGAACGGGTTGAAGAGGCGCTCGGCGACCTCCGGCGTCACTCCAGGCCCGTCGTCCACCACGTCCACGACGAGCGTGGCGGCCGGGTCTCGTCCCCCGGGCATCGCCGCCGGTTCCTGGTACTCGACGCCCTGCGCCGCGGTGATCGCGATCGTGCCTTTTCCGTCCAGCGCCTCGAGCCCGTTGATCACCAGGTTGGCGAACAACTGGCACAGCTGGTAGTGATCGGCCTGGAACAGCCGCAGCTGCTCCTGGATGTTCATCGTGATGTTGACGCCGCCACGGTTCACCTTCCGCTCGGCCATCGTCACCGCGTCGTGCAGCACCTGCGCGATCGAC
This sequence comes from Acidobacteriota bacterium, assembly GCA_025363775.1. Classification (GTDB taxonomy): domain Bacteria; phylum Acidobacteriota; class Vicinamibacteria; order Vicinamibacterales; family Fen-181; genus FEN-299. The sequence continues at coordinate 12,750 of JANYLG010000005.1, forward strand.
GTTGGCTCCACCTGCAGCCGGATCGGCCGTACGAACTCGAGCACCTCGAGGACGATCGCGTTGGCGATCTTCGCCTCGCTGATGATGTCGTTCAGCAGCGACTGCGCATCGGGCACGTCCGGGATCCGGCGGCGGAGCAGCCCGGCCATCACTTCGATGCCGGCCAGCGGGTTCTTCACCTCGTGCGCGATGGCTGCGGCCATCTCGCCGAGCGCAGCCAGCCGGTCGCGCAGGCGCTCGCGTTCCTCCATCTGCTCGACGAGTGTCAGGTCTTTGAAGAAAACGGCGGCGCCTTCAGGCTGCCCCTCGTCGTCGAGGATGCGCGAGAGCGTGTAGCCGATCACCTTGCCCGACGGCTTCAGCCGCAACTCGGCGCGGTTCGGCAGGTGGGACAGATCGAAGGCGGTCGACAGGATTCGGACGATGTCCGGCTGGCTCGACAGCACATCGGACAGTTCGCGCCCGAGGTCGTCTGGACGCGGGGCGATGTCGAGGATGCGGTAGGCCACCTCGTTCATCACGGCCAGGCGTCCGTCGCGCGTGACGGCAAGCACGCCATTCCGCATGCCGAGCACGAGCTGCCGGAAGAATCGATCGCTGACCGAGGTGAACGGGTGGCTCGCCTCGCCTGCGGCATCGGCAGCAGGCGGGTTGACGGCGGACCTCCGGGAGCCGCCGGACGAGGCGGCGGCAAAACGCCTATCGGGACGGTCCGTCATGATGTCGCCAAGTTCCTTTTGACCGGGTGGCGGGGCCACCGATTTCAATAGTGTAACTGTCGATCGGCTGGCTGCCAAGCTGTTTTGGCTCATGAGAAGATGAGCCGAGGCAAAGGACGTGCCCGCGATCGCCAGTGCGGACAGGCGTGGAAAACACTGGAAAACAGGGGCTTGTCAGCTTTCGTTGTGGGGAGGGAGTGACGATTCTGTAAGTGGACAATCAAGTCCCGGAGGGAGAATCGGGCGACTGGGCTGGCGCCGCCTGTTTCTCCGACGTCTGCAGTTCTTCCCATTGGTGCATGAGGTCACCGACCTGCCACATCAGCCTCTGGTGGCGGTCGATGACTGGCTGCACGGCTGCGCGGTCCTCGTAGAAACCGGGGCTCGCCATCGTCGTCTCCAGTTCCTTGATTGACGACTCGCACCGGGCAATACGGTCTTCGAGGTCGACGACCTTCGCTCGGAACGCCTTGGCGGCCCGATCGCGGCGACGCGCCTCGATCTGGGCCTGGCGCCTGGCCTCGCGGTCGCCCCCCTCCGTCTTCCCGCCGTGCGCGAGCGACACGTGTCCCAACGCCGTTCCGCCTTGGACCGGCGAAGCGGGCGCCCCCGCCTTTCCGCCTCCAACCGAAGCCGCTCCCGCCGCCTTTCCGCCTGGCAGTGACGAGGCCCCCGCCTTTCCGCTGCCCCGTCCCGCCGAAGCCGGGCCTCCGCTGCCTTTGCGGGCCTCTCCTGCCAAAGCCGGGCCTCCGCTGCCCTTGCGGGCCTGTCCTGCCGAAGCCGGGCCTCTCGTTTCATGGGTCGGCGAAGGCGGATGGTCCTTCCTGTACAGGAACTCCTCGTAGCGGCCCGGGTAGCTGTGGGCTTCGCCGCTGCCGACCTCCACGATCCGGTTCGCCAGTTTCTCGACGAAGTAGCGGTCGTGGGAGACGAAGATCAGCGTGCCGCCGTAGTCCTCGAGCGCGTCGAGGAGCACGTCCTTCGAATCGAGGTCCAGGTGATTGGTCGGTTCGTCGAGCAGCAGCGTGTTCGACGGCCGAAGCAGCATCCGCGCCACGGCCAGCCTGGTTCGCTCTCCGCCTGAGAGCACCCGGACGCGTTTGTAGACGTCGTCGCCGGAGAACAGGAAGCCGCCAAGAATGTTCCGGATGGCCGGGACCATCTGGTTCGGCGAGCCCGCCTGGAGCGTGTCGTAGACGGTCAGGTCCGGGTTGAGTCGGGCCGCTTCGTCCTGCGCGAAATATTGCATGACCACCTGGTGGCCCTCGTGGCGCTCGCCCGAATCGGGCGACTCGGCGCCGGCCAGCACGCGCATCAGCGTGGACTTGCCGGTCCCGTTCGGGCCGACGATCGCGATCCGATCTCCCCGTTCGATGTGAAGGCCGGCGTGGCGGAAGACGACGTTCTCGCCATACGCCTTGCGCACCTGCTTCAACTCGAGGACCATCCGGCCGCTCTTGACCGAGGTCGGGAACGCAAAGTGGACGCGCCTGCGTTCGGGCGGGACCTCGATCGGCACGATCTTGTCGAGCATCTTGATCCGGCTCTGCACCTGCGCGGCTTTCGTCGCCTGGTACCGGAACCGGTCGATGAACATCTTGATCCGCGCCCTTTCCTCGTCCTGCTGGCGCTTCGCCTCGCGGGCGCGCTCGAGCTTGGCCTGGCTCTCCTCGAGGTAATGGCTGTAGTTGCCCGGGTAGTCGTTCAGTGTGCGGAGGTACACCTCGGCGATGCGCGTGACGACGGTATCGAGGAAGTAGCGGTCGTGCGAGACAAGGATGACCGCGTGCGGGTAGTCGTGGAGGTACGACTCGAGCCAGTTGCGCGCGTCGAGATCGAGGTGGTTCGTCGGCTCGTCGAGCAGGAGCAGGTTGGGCCGGGCGAGCAGCAGCTTGGCGAGCGCGATGCGCATCTGCCAGCCGCCAGAGAAGGTCTCGGAGGGCCGCTCGAGATCCGGCTGGCTGAAGCCGAGGCCGTGCAGGACCGTGGCAATCTTCAGGTCGATGCTGTAGCCGTCGTGGACGTGGAAGCTGTCCTGGAGGTCGCTGTAGCGGGCCAGCATCTGCTCGTGCTCGCCCTCCGGCACGTCCGGGTGGCCGAGCCGGTCTTCGAGTTCGTGCATCTCGGCCTTGACGGCCATCAGCGGTTCGAAGGCGAGCAGGGCCTCTTGGTAGACCGTGCGGCCGGTGTGCAACAGGCCGTCCTGCGGCAGGTACCCGACCGTCAGGTCGGACGGCTTGAAGACGCTGCCCGCGTCGCTCTCCTCGAGGCCGGCCAAGATCTTCAGCAGCGTCGTCTTTCCGGACCCGTTCGGTCCGCACAGGCCGACACGTTCGCCGTCGGAGATCTGCCAGGTGACGTTGTCGAGGAGCACCCGGTCGCCGAAGGACTTCGTGAGGGAGGAAATCTGGATCATCCGGCAGGTCGCGATCAGCGGTCGGCCGTTCCGGCCGACGCCACACGTGTGCGACGGGAAAGTACGAAGTCGCCCACGGAGCAAATCATGTTAGCACATGGCCGCGACTTCCTCGGGGGTCTCGCCTTGCGAATGCTTATAATGAATGGAGCGACGCCTCCTACGCAGACCAGAACCGCGGCACCGCCGTCTTATCTCCTGGAAGCAGGCCCACCGCCTGCTTGGCGGTGTCCACCTGGACGTCCGGCACGTCACCCGCATCACATGTGGCGGCTGACAGCGGTGCTGGCGGATTCTGGCACGTGCACGGCGTCGGGGAGGATCTCCTGCAGGACGTGGCCGTTCCCGTCGGCATGACCGACGAGGAACTCGTGGCGCGGTCAGTCGGTGGCGACACCGAGAGCTTCAACCAGCTCATCAAGAGGTGGGAGAAGCCGATCTTCGCCCTGGCGTACCGCACGATCGGTCGCGAGGATGATGCCCGTGACGTCGTTCAGGAGACGTTTCTCCGGGCCTTCCGGGGACTGGGCGGGTTCAAAGGCCAGGCGAAGTTCTCGTCCTGGTTGTACAGGATTGCCCTGAACCTTTGCCGCGACTGGATGCGTCGCCAGCGTCGCACACCGGTGGTTTCGGCGCCCGACGGCGTGGACCTGATCGAGCTGGCAGGCGAAGGCAAAGGCGTCGAACGGATCGATGACGTGATCGTGCGCCAGGATCTCACGCGAGCCGTGGCTCGTGCCATGCGGGTCCTGCCCGAAGAGCAGCGCACGGCCATCGTATTGAAAGAGTATCACGGGCTGACATTCCAGGAAATCTCGGAGTTGCTGGGCTGCCCGCTCAGCACCGTCAAGACCCGGCTCTACCAGGGGCTGACGGTCCTGAGGAAAGAACTCGAGCGAAGTGGAATTCGACCGGCAGTCCCGGGCGGGGCAAGCGCGCGCCGGCCGCGACAGAGCGCTCTGCATCAGGCGGCAACAAGGACGGTATGAGCTTCAGCTGCACGGACAAGGACACGCTCATCTCTTACGTCTACGGCGAGTGTGACGCCGTGACGCATGGCCTCGTGGAAGCCCACGTCAGAACATGCGCGGCGTGTTCGGACGAGATCGGCGGCTTTGGAATGGTCCGCGAGACGTTGTCCGAATGGACGCCGCCCGAACAGGTGGGCGTGTTCAAGCTGGTACGGGAAGAGGCGTTGGAGCCAGCACCTGCAAAGGTATTGCGCCCGGCCCGATGGTGGCAGGCTTCGCTCCCGGTGCTGGCGAAGGTCGCCGCGGCGATTCTGTTGTTCGCCGGCGGTGCGGCGCTCGCCAACCTGGAAGTGCGTTACGACAAGGACGGGTTTGCCGTGCGGACCGGCTGGCAGACATCCGCGCCGGCGGGCGCCTCTCTGGCGGTGACGCAGGCACCGGCCGGGCCGCAGGCGGAGACACCGGCTGGCGTGGCCAGGCCCGCCCCGTCGGATCGCCGCCCGGAAGGCGAGACGCCATGGCGGGCGGAATTCGCGTCACTCGAACGCCAGTTGCGTGACGAGTTCCGCCATCAGCTTGCGGCCGCACGACCGACGGTGCCGGGTGGCGGGCCGGTGCAGGTGGCCGCCGGCTTCGACGAGAATCGATTCCTGTTGCGCGTCCGCACGCTGCTCGACGAGCGGGTCGGTGAGAGTGAGCGACGCCAGCAGGTGGAGATGGCCTACCGGATCAGCCAATTGGCGGGCGATTTCCAGACGCAGCGCAAGGCGGACCTCCTGCGCGTGCAGCAGACTTTCGGTCAGCTCGATGGTCCACCGCGGTCGCTCGATCAGCAACGCCAGATGACAAGGTACCTCTTCCCCGTCTCCCTCAGGAAGTAGGGGCGGCGCGGGGCCTGGGAACCTCTGCGGCCCGATCGGTTTCTCACGCGGCAGGAGTACAATGAGGCTCATGCTTCGCTATCGTCGCCTCCTCGTGTCGGGACTCGTCATCGTCGCCGCCCTGGCCACCCCGGCGTGCAGTTCACGGCCAATCGACCTCTCGAAGGTTCTCCAGGTGACCGACGTCAGCACCGGTTTCTTCGACGCCGGCATCGTGGAAGGCCACAAGAACAAGATCGTCCCGACGATCTCTGTCCGGCTCAAGAACATCGACAGCCAGGCGCTCACCAGCGTGCAGATGATCGCGAAGTTCAACCGGGTCGGTGAGGCAGAAGAATGGGGCGCGGCGCCCTTCATTCGCGCGATTGGCCCCGAAGGCCTGGCGCCCGGGCAGACGGGCAATCCGGTGGTCATGCGCTGCGATCGCGGCTACACGGGCGAGCAACCCAGGGCGCAACTCTTCTCGCACAGCAAGTTCGTCGATGTCCGTGTGGAGCTGTTCGGAAAGTACCAGGCGCAGAACTGGGTGAAGATGGGCGAGTACCAGATCGCCCGGCAGTTGCTCACACGGTAGAGGGACCGTTCTTCTCCACGATGGACCCCCTCGCTCGCTTGGTCCATGCCCGCCTCTCTCGTGCCGGCACGACCTCGCCGACGTTCCCCGGCTGCAGCTCCCGGAACCTGCGCGGCGCTGACACTTGTCTGCTGCGGCCTACGGTTTCTCTTCTGCGCCTTTCACCATCGGTACGAACCGCACCGGGACGACTCCCGTCGTCTGCGTGCGCCCGTCCTCGTCCTTCTCAATCAGGCACAGTTCCTGGGCCTCGAGCGGCCCGACCGGAATGACCAGTCGTCCGCCAGGAGCGAGCTGATCGATCAGTGGCTGCGGGACGCGCTCCGGCGCGGCCGTCACCAGCACCACGTCGAACGGCGCTTCCAAGATCCAGCCCACGTATCCGTCCCCACGGGCGAGCGTCACGTTGGCATATCCAAGCCGGGACAGTCGCTCAGCCGCCTGCCGGTGCAGGTCGTCGTTGATCTCCAGGCTGAAAACGTGGCGGGCAACGCGTGACAGCACCGCGGCCTGGTAGCCGCAGCCGGTCCCGACCTCGAGCACGCGGTCCGTCGGTCGAGGACGTGCCAGTTCTGTCATCAGGGCGACGATGTAGGGTTGGGAGATGGTCTGGCCGTGGCCGATGTGCAGCGGATGATCGGCGTAGGCGCTGGACCTGAGCGCGTCGGGCACGAACAGGTGCCTCGGCACATCCCGCATCGCCGCAATCACGGACGCGTCGCGCACGCCACGGGACACGATGTGATCCGTGACCATCCGCTCGCGGTCTGCCGCCTGCGACGCCTCGTCGGCATCATCGCGCCCGCTATTCGCGTGGACACGGCCGACCGCGAGGGCCGATGCGAGCAGCCAGATCCAGGGGGCGGCTGTCAGGAGCGGCATGGGTTGATTATCGCGCAAACGCCGGGAACCGCCACATCCGCCGGGGGCCGAGGGGTGAACCGGGGGATCTGAGGAGGGACCTGGGGGGGGATCTGAGGGCCGAATCCGTGAGAAAGGCGTAAGACCGTACGTCGGGTTACAGCCTATAATCGCTGCCGTGTGCGACGATTCGTCTTCCCGCTTCCTCGAGCGTCGTCTAGGCCCATTGGACGCCGCCGCCATCGTCATCTCGAACGTGATCGGGGTCGGAATCTTCATTACCCCCCGCATCATCGCAGTCGCGATTCCACATCCGATCGGGTTCCTCGCTGTCTGGCTGGCGGGCGGCCTGCTGGCCTTCGCCGGAGCAATGGCCTACGCAGAACTGGGGACGCTGCGGCCTCGATCGGGTGGCGAGTACGTCTACTTGCGGGAAGGCTATGGCCCGCTCGCGGCGTTCCTCACGGGCTGGACGTCGTTTGTTGCCGGGTTTGCGGGCGCGATTGCCGCGGGTGCACTGGGCGTATCCGATTACCTGGGCCGGTTTCTCCCGGTTGCGAGCGACTCGACGCCGCTGCTGACCGTGCCGCTGCCTTGGCTGCCCCTCGTGTTCTCGCCGAGGACGCTCGTCGCGCTGACGGTCATTACCGGCCTCGCCCTCATCCACATGCGCGGCCTGGGACCAGGGCGGCTGGTGCAAAACACCTTGGCGGGCATCAAGGTGGGCGCGCTGGCCCTGTTCGTCGCGCTCGGGCTCGGCCTTGGCCGTGGGAGTCTTGCGCACCTGACCACGGAGGTGCCGTCTGCCACCTACAACTGGCCGCTCGCGTTCATCATCGTGATGTTCGCCTACAGTGGGTGGAACGCCGCATCCTACGTCGCCGAAGAGATCCGCGATCCGGGGCGCAACGTGCCGCGAGCCCTCGCGCTCGGGACCGGCGTCGTCGTTCTGCTCTACCTGGGCCTCAACTTCCTCTACCTCTACGCGGTGCCGATCGGGGAAATCGGTTCGGACACCTCGTCGGAACTCGCGATGGTGGCGGCCGAGCGGCTGCTCGGCCCCGTCGCCTCTACGTTGCTGGGCGGGCTCGCGGTGATTGTGTTGTCGGGAAGCTTGAGCGCCATGACCGTGGCCGGGCCGCGCGTGTACTTCGCGATGGCGCGCGACGGGGAGTTCTTCCCGGCCTTCGCCCGCATCCACCCGCGCTTCCACACGCCCTGGGTGTCGATCGCCGCGCAGGCGGTGTGGAGCTCGCTGCTCGTGTTGACCAACACGAAGGACCAGCTCGCGGAGTACACGGGGTTCGCGGTGTTGCTGTTCTCCGCCGTGGCGGTCAGCACCGTGTTCGTGCTGCGGCGCCGCTATCCCGACGAGCCACGCCCGTTCAAGGCGCTCGGCTACCCGGTCGCGCCGGCGATCTTCGTGCTGGCGTCGCTCGCGATCATGGTGGCGGCGATCGCAGGCCGGCCAGGGCCATCATTGGTCGGCGCCATCATCATCGCGTCAGGCGTTCCGCTCTACTGGTTACTGCGCTATCGGCTGAAGAAGCCGTAGGGATCGGCGGCGCCACATCCGTCGCCGTATTTGTGCATCGAAGGACTTGGACACGGCCGACCCGTGCATCGCCCCTACCGGTTCTGGTTTCTGGTTGCCAGCAGCGCCCACAATGTGACCACCGCGAGCGTCCCGTCGGTGACGGCGAAGGCGAGGAACGCCGGGGGCGAGTGGCGGACGACGTGATCGAGCGCGAACACCAGGCTTCCAAGCCCTTTCAAGCACGGACCCATCACCCACAAGTAGCCGCGGTAGAGGTCGGGCCGCCGGAATGGGAGCACGTACCCGACGCCGACGGCCAGCAGAAAGAGACCATTCAGATCCGCGTGGATAGGCGGAACGGGTGCCGGCACCGAGAAGAGGGCCTGGAGGAGGTCGCGCCCGAAGATCATTCCGACGCCGAGCGCGATGTCATAGGCCCCCGACACGGCAGCCACGAGCGTGAGCAGCCGCAGATCAGAATGCTGATCGGGCATCGCGTTGGAATCGTCTCCTGATGCCCCAGAGCAACAGGAGCAGGACGGTGATGAGCAGGAACTCCGGCAGGAACTCGTGTGTCAGGAGCCCAACGTCCTCGCGGACCGAGGCCACCCACGCATACGCTACATCCACGCCAGCCTCCGACCCTGACGAAAATGGCGGACCAGCGCCGATGCGCCAGCCCGCCACTGACCTCGGTGTCCCTTTGTCCCTTTACCCCGGCCGAGCCTCGTTGCTTCCGGCTCGACCGGTCTATGCCTACCGTTTCGGTACCGGCTGCAGTTCGCCGCGGTAGGTGACCGTGTCGCGTGACTCGATCCGGACGTCGAACGAAATCGACATGAAGCCGGGCGCCCGAATCTCGACGCGGTGCGCCCCGATCTCGAGTTCCATCCGCTGGAAAGTGCCGTTGAAGTCGTTCACCGTCCCCATGTAGTAGCCGTCCACGTAAACTTCGGCGTCCTTCGGTTCGACCTTCAGCTTGAGCGAGCCTCGGCCCACCCGGTCCTCGCCATAGTAGCGGTAGCCGCTGTCGCCGCCGTAACCGCCGTAACCGCCGTAGCCGTATCCGCTGTCGCCGCCGTACCCGCCGTACCCGCCGTACCCGTACCCGCCGTCGCCGCCGTAGCCGTACCCGAACGGCCACGAGCCGTAGCCCCCCCAGAACGGGTCGTAGTAAAGGTAGCCGAGGCCGAACGCTCCGTAGCCGTAGAGGAAGTACGGGTTATACGGATAATAGTTATTGAACCCCCCGCCGGAGCCCGGACGATGGTCGGGCAGGGTGTTCGGCCGCAGGACCGCCTCGCCGGAAGCTGGTCGTCCCGGGTTCGGGCGCGCGCCACGCGGTACAGCGCGATCACCGGGGCTCCCGTACAATTCGCGGATGTAGGTGCTGCCACCGTTTCCTCCGCTGTTGCCACCCGATCTGGGGCGCCCGACGGCTCCGCCGGACGATGAACCAGACGAGGATCCAGTCGACGGGGGAGGCGAGTAGGTTGATCCCGAACCGCCGCTCGAGGGACCCCGTGGCACCGCCACGGATCCGCCGCTGCTGCCCCCCGCGCCCCCTCCACCGGCCCTGACCCCGCTTCCGCCTCCCGCCGCGGCACCACCTCCCGCCGCTGCCGGACGCTCGCGACCCTGGGCAGCCACCGGACCAGCGGCGAGCGCCAGCGCGACGGCCGCGCCGGCCAGCATGTACACGAGCGGTTTCATAAGGACTCCTTGGTTGCGCCGGGCGGATAGAGAACCCAGCACCTACCCATCACAAAGCAACAGGCCTGCCAATCGCCAAAGCCCGTCTTCCCACCAAATTACTCCTATTTCGATTATGACGCCACCCCTCCCCGGAGGGCTGTCACCCCAACAGCACACCACGCCGTTTCCTTGACACCTTTTTCGACCATCCGATAGACTGCGGAATGCCGACCGACCAGCGATGCTCCGCCTCGAACCGCCGAGAGCGGAGAGGCGGACAAACGGATCTTCGTTGTAGGTACCGGCTTCCCGTTCATCTACGCCAGAGCCAAGCCTGCCATGTTTCACAGCACCACAATCCTTGCGGTTCGTCACCAGGACCGGGCGGTTCTCGCCGGCGACGGCCAAGTGACACTCGGTGATATCGTCGTCAAACAGGGGGCGCGGAAGATCAGGCGCCTCTACAACGACAAGATCCTCGCCGGTTTTGCCGGTTCGGCGGCCGACTCCTTTGCCCTGTTCTCCCGGTTCGAAGCCAAGCTCGAGCAGTACCGTGGCAATATCGAGCGTTCCGCGGTCGAGCTGGCGAAAGATTGGCGAACGGACCGGATCCTCCGGCGTCTCGAAGCGATGTTGATTGTCATGGATCTCAAGTCCACGTTCCTGCTCTCGGGCAACGGTGACCTGATTGAGCCGGACGACGGCATCGTCGGGATCGGGTCGGGGGGAGGGTACGCCGTGGCGGCAGCGAGGGCGCTCGCCCGGCACACGACACTCGACGCCCGCACCATCGCTGAAAGCGCGATGGGCGTGGCGGCCGGGATTTGCATCTATACCAACAACAACCTGACGATAGAAGAGTTGTAGCGCGCAATGCCCATCTACCTGCCCGAAACGCCGTCCGCGCTCACCGAGTCCATGACGCCGCGCTAGATCGTCGCGGCGCTCGACAAGTACGTGGTGGGGCAGCACAAGGCCAAGCGGGCCGTCGCGATCGCCCTCCGCAATCGCATGCGCCGGCAGAAATTGACGCCCGAGATGGCCCAGGAAGTCGCGCCGAAGAACATCCTGATGATCGGCCCGACCGGCGTCGGCAAGACCGAGATCGCGCGGCGCCTGGCGCGGCTTGCGCAGTCGCCGTTCCTCAAGGTTGAGGCGTCGAAGTTCACCGAGGTCGGCTACGTCGGGCGCGACGTCGAGTCGATGGTGCGGGACCTCGTCGAGATCGCGGTGGACATGGTGCGCGAAGAGCGGATGGACGAGGTGCAGTCCAAGGCCGAGCACAACGCCGAGGAACGGCTGCTCGATCTGCTGCTGCCGCCCTCGCCGGCGACCGCCGAGGAAGACCCCGTGGCCGCGCGCGAACAGGCGACGTCGACGCGCGAGAGAATCCGCGAGCAACTGCGCGACGGCCGGCTCGACGAGCGGAGCGTCGAAATCGACGTGCGCGAGCGGTCGTTCCCGTCGTTCGAGATTATCGCCGGGTCCTCGGTCGAGGAGGTGGACATCAACATCAAGGACATGCTGCCTGGCCTCTTCCAGGGGCGCACGAAGAAGCGCCGCGTCAAGGTGGCCGAGGCGATGGACCACCTCCTCCAGGAAGAGCAGCAGAAGCTGGTGGACATGGAAAGCGTGGCGCGTGTGGCCGTGGAGCGCGTCGAGGACGGCGGCATCATCTTCGTGGACGAGATCGACAAGATCGCGGGACGCGAAGGCGGCCAAGGGCCCGACGTCAGCCGCGAGGGGGTGCAGCGCGACATCCTGCCGATCATCGAGGGCACGACCGTCAACACGAAGTACGGGATGGTCCAGACGGACCACATCCTGTTCATCGCCGCCGGGGCCTTCCACGTGTCGAAACCCTCCGACCTGATTCCCGAGTTGCAGGGCCGCTTCCCGATCCGCGTGGAGCTCGATCCGCTCGGCAAGGACGACTTCGTCCGCATCCTGACCGAGCCACAGAACGCGCTGATCAAGCAGTACACCGCGCTGCTCGAGACCGAAGGGATCGCGCTGGAGTTCCGGCCGGACGCGGTCGAGCGAATCGCCGATTTTGCCACGCTCGTCAACGAGCGGGCCGAGAACATCGGCGCGCGGCGGCTCCACACCGTGATGGAGAAGCTGCTGGACGAGATCTCGTTTGAGGCGCCCGACCTCGTCGAGAAATCGATTACTATTGATGCCGCCTACGTCGACCGGATGCTGGCCGACATCGTGAAGAACGAAGACCTGACACGCTACATCCTGTGACTCGTTCGATCACCGGCCGACGGCGACCTGTCTCCCTCGCCTTGCGCCTGGCGTTCATCGTGTTCGTCGCCGCCGCGTTCCTGCCCGCGTGCGGGAAGAAGGGGCCGCCGCTGCCGCCGCTGGTCAAGGTGCCCGCTCGCCCCGACCCCTTCGTCGCACGCCGTCTCGGCTCGACGGTGTATCTCCAGTTCAAGATTCCCGTCGTCAACGCCGACGGCACGGCGCCCGCGGATGTCGAGCGGCTCGACGTGTACGGGTTCACGGGATCGCCGGCGGGCAACGAAGATATCTTCAAGGACGGGACGCTTGTCGCGTCGATCCCGGTGCGGAAGCCGCCGGAGGAGGATGCGGCAGCGGCTGCGCCAGCCAGGCGGGGGAAGAAGCCCGCCGGGAGGCCGGAAGCGAGGCCCGCCGCGCCGCCCCGCCCGCCGTCCTCGATGGAGAACGGGTTCGACCAGGGCGACACGATTGTCGTGACCGAGCCGCTCGGCCCCGCCCAGTACCTCGAAGTCGTGCCGAAGACGAAGAAGCCGGCGCCCGTTGTCGAGGAACCGGTGACGCCGCTCCCGCGCCCACTCGGCCCTCCGCCGCAGGTGGCCCTGCCCTCGCGGCTCTACGTCGCGGTGGGCATCAACCACAAGGGCCAGAAGGGCGCCATCTCCGGGCGTCAGAGCGTGGTGCTGGCCGTGCCCGCGTCGGCGCCGTCGGCGCCGACGATGACCTACAGCGAAACGGCCATTGTCATCACGTGGACACCGCCCGCCGACGCGCAGCACGCGATCCAGGAGCCGGCGACCGAGGGGGTGCTGAAGGCCACGCCGATCGGCATGCGGTCGGTGTCGGGTGCCTACAACGTCTACGAAGTCCCGCCGCCTGCGCCGTTGCCCGGTGCCGTGAAGGTGCTGGTGCCGCCGGCAGCGGGCGGACTGATGCCGACGCCGGTCAACGACAAACCGATCCCGGCGCCGCCATTCGTGGACAAGCGGATCGAGTTCGGCCAGACGCGCTGCTACGCCGTGCGCGCGGTCAGCGTCGTCGGTATGCTGTCGATCGAGGGCGAGGCGTCGCCGGCGCAGTGCGTGACGCCGGCAGACACCTTCGCCCCCGCGGCGCCGATTTCGCTCAAGGCCGTTGGGAGCGAGGGGGCCATCAGCCTGATCTGGGAGGCGAACAAGGAAGCCGACCTCGCCGGCTACATCGTCATGCGGGCGACGCTGCCCGGCGGCGAGTGGAAGAGGGTGACGGCGGACCCGATCAAAGAAACGACGTTCAACGACACCACCGTGAGCCGGGGCGTGCGCTACGCCTACGTCGTCGTGGCCGTGGACAAGTCCAGGAACCTGAGCGTGAAATCGAACCAGGTGGAGGAGTCGGCGCGGTAGGGATCGGGGATCAGGGGTCGGGAGTCGGGGAGCAGGGATTGAGGATCGGGGATCGGCTCAGAGGGGCAATCATGGACCGCATTTATCGGATCGAATACCACGGGTCGAAACGGTACGCAGCCGAGCACAACGGCCGGCTCTTCCTTCTCGACGGCGAGCTGTTCGGCGAGTACGGGTTCGGCGAGGAGATCGCCCAGGGCGAGTTCCCAAAGGACCTGCCCGCCGGGTCGCGGCTGCTCGCGCCGATCCAGCCGTCGAAGATCGTGGCGATCGGCCTGAACTACAAGGACCACGCGGCCGAGCAGAAGAAGCCGCTGCCGGCCGAGCCGATGATCTTCATCAAGCCGTCCACCGCGGTGATCGGACCAGGCGATCCCATCAAGCTGCCTGCCGGAATCGGGCGCATCGATTTCGAGAGCGAGGTGGCGGTCGTGATCGGAAAGCGTGCGTACAAGGTGGCGCGCGAGCGCGCGCTCGAGTACGTGCTGGGGTACACCTGCGCGAACGACGTGACGGCCAGGGGCCTCCAGAACCGCGGTTACCAGTACTCGCACGTGAAGGGGTACGACACGTTTGCGCCGCTCGGGCCGTCGATTGCCATCGGGCTCGACCCGACGTCGATTGCCGTCCAGGGGTGGCGAAACGGAGAGGTGAAGCAGAACTCGTCAACCGAGCAGTTGATCTTCAGCGTGGCGGACCTGATCGCCTACGTCTCCGGGATCATGACGCTGCTGCCGGGCGACATCATCTCGACCGGCACCCCGTCCGGCATCGGCCCGCTGGCGCACGGCGATGTGTTCACGGTGAAGGTGGCGGGCGTTGGCGAACTGACGAACCCGGTGGAGAACCTGTAGGGCAGGCCTTCAGGCATTTGGGTTCGACTTCATGGACACACGCGAACAGCTCACGCAACTGGAGAAGGCGGCGGAACTGGGCGGCGGCGAAGCGCGCCTTCGGCGCCAGCACGAAGCGGGCAAGCTCACCGCGCGGGAACGGATGGACCTGCTCTTCGACGCCGGGACCTTCGAGGAGCTCGACAAGCTGGTGGTGCACCGGTGCCGCGACTTCGGGATGGAAGACCAGGTCATCCCGGGCGACGGCGTGGTCACCGGATTCGGTCGCGTCGAGGGCCGCATGGTCTATGCCTTCGCGCAGGACTTCACGGTGTTCGGCGGGTCGCTCTCCGAGACCAACGCCGCCAAGATCGTGAAGATCATGGATCTGGCCGTGCGCCAGGGCGCGCCGGTCGTCGGGCTCAACGACTCGGGCGGTGCGCGCATCCAGGAAGGCGTGATGTCGCTGGCCGGCTACGCCGACATCTTCCTCCGCAACACGCTGGCCTCGGGCGTCGTCCCGCAGATCTCCGCGATCATGGGTCCGTGCGCGGGTGGCGCCGTCTATTCACCCGCGATCACCGACTTCATCGTGATGGTCGAGGGCACGAGCTACATGTTCGTGACTGGGCCTGACGTCGTGAGGACCGTCACGCACGAGGAGGTCTCCAAGGACGACCTCGGCGGAGCGATGACGCACAACGCGAAGAGCGGCGTGGCGCACTTCGCGGTCGCCGACGATCGCGAGTGCCTGCTGCTGATCCGCGAGCTCCTGGGGTTCCTCCCGGGCAACAACGTGGACGACCCGCCGCGCCGCGAGACGAGCGACCCGTTCGATCGCGAGGACGAAGCGCTCGACCACCTCGTGCCCGAAGCGCCGAACCAGCCCTACGACATCCTCGACCTGATCCACGGCGTCGTGGACGACGGGCACTTTCTCGAGGTGCAGCACTACTACGCCCGGAACCTGGTGATCGGGTTCGCGCGGCTCGGTGGCCGCTCGGTGGGGATCGTCGCCAACCAGCCGGCGCACCTGGCCGGCGTGCTCGACATCGACGCCTCGGTCAAGGGCGCCAGGTTCGTGCGCTTCTGCGACGCGTTCAACATTCCGATCGTCACCTTCGAGGACGTGCCGGGGTTCCTGCCGGGGACGCAGCAGGAGTTTGCCGGGATCATCCGCCACGGCGCGAAGCTGCTGTTCGCGTTCGCCGAGGCGACGGTGCCGAAGGTGACCGTGATCACGCGCAAGGCGTACGGCGGGGCGTACTGCGTGATGTCGAGCAAGCACATCCGCACCGACATCAACTTCGCGTGGCCGACCGCTGAAATCGCGGTGATGGGGCCGGAGGGGGCGGTCAACATTCTCTACAAGCGCGAGCTGGAACGGGCCGAGGACCCGGCGGCGCTGCGGGCGGCGAAAGTCGCGGAGTTCCGAGCCAAGCTGGCCAACCCGTTCGTCGCCGCAAGCCGCGGCTTCCTCGACGAGGTGATCATGCCGCGGACAACGCGGCGGCGGCTGATTACCGCCCTCGCCTCGCTCGAGTCGAAGTGCGATCGGAATCCGCCGAAGAAGCACGGGAACATCCCGCTGTAGGACAGCGTTCGGCTCACGGCGAAAGGCCACGGGCGAAGGGCTGAAGGCCAGAGGCTCACGCCACGAGCGGGCCGGACGCCGCCTCGAGTCGACAGCCGCAAGCCGCGAGCCGGTATAGACTCGAGCGTTCGGTGCAGCCCATACCACGGAGGATCACCCGTTGGATATCAAGTCGCCCGACTTCTACGCGGAAATTGGCCTCATCTCCGGTCTCGAAGTCCATCAGCAGCTGTTCACCGACCGCAAGATGTTCTGCCGCTGCCCTGCGCGCCGGTACACCAGTACGCACGACGGCGAGGTGCTGCGGCACATGCGCCCGACGCTTTCGGAGCTTGGCGAGTACGACGGCACGGCGCTGATGGAGTTCAAGACCAGGAAGAACATCATCTATCTCCTCCACAAGGAGAACGTCTGCACATATGAGATGGACGACACGCCCCCGTTCCTCGTAAACCAGGACGCGGTGGACGTCGCCATCGAGCAGTGCCTGATGCTCGGCTGCGACATCGTGGACGAGGTGCACATCGCGCGGAAGCAGTACCTCGACGGGTCGATCCCAACCGGCTTTCAGCGCACCGCCATCGTGGGCGTCAACGGGCGCCTGCCGTTCCGGGGCCGCGAGCTGACGATCCTCCAGGTGAGCGTCGAGGAAGATTCGTGCCGCGAGGTGTCGGATGAGGGCCACCTGATCATCTGGCGCACCGACCGGCTCGGGATACCGCTCATCGAGACGGTGACGGGGCCGGACCTGCGAACGCCCGATGAAGTGGCGGACGCGATCCTGTTGATCGGCCGCGTGTGCCGGAGCACCGGCCACGTGCGCGTGGGGTCGGGCGCGAGCCGCCAGGACGTCAACGTCTCGGTGCGCGGCGGCCGGCGCGTGGAGATCAAGGGCGTGCCGAAGGCGGGCTGGGCGCCCGGACTCGTGCATGGCGAGGCGACCCGCCAGGTGAACCTGCTGAGGCTGCGCGACGAACTGATCCATCGCGGATGCACCACGGCCGACTCGATCGGCGTGGAGAGCGCGGATGTCACCTCGCTGTTCGCGTCTTCGGAAGCCTCGTTCCTGACGGTTGGGGGCTGGGAGAAGTACGCGCGCGACGAGCAGCGCCGAGCCGGCTTCGAGATCGGGAACGGCAAGTTCACGGTGCGTGCGATTCGCATGAAGGGGCTTGGCCACACGCTCGCATGGCCGACGCAGCCCGATTGCATCTTCGCGCACGAGCTGGCCGGCCGCATCCGCGTGATTGCCGGCCTCGACCAGCGGCCGATCCTCCTCCACAGCGAGAAGTGGCCCGACTACCACCGTTCGCTCCAGGAACTCCGCAAGGTGCGCGCGCGCCTCCAGTGCAATCCGGAGGACGGCATCGTGCTGGTGTGGGGTCCCGACGAAGACACGGTGACCGCCGCCGACGAGGTGCGGCTGCGGTACATCGACGCCATCAACGGCATCCCGAACGAGACCCGGCAGCCATTCGAGGACGGCAGCACCGATTTCGAGCGGATCCTGCCGGGGCCGGATCGTATGTACCCGGACACCGACAGCCCGCCCTCACGGGTGACCCGCGATCGCGTCGAGCGGCTGCACGCGGCGCTCTCGCCGCGCCCGTGGGAACGCGAGGCCCGCTACAGCGCCGCGGGTGTTCCCACCTCGACCACGCATTTCCTGATCCGGCGGGGCGCGGCCCGGCTGGTCGATCTCGTGACCGACGTCTGCCGCGCCCCGGTCAAGCAGGCCTGCGTGCTGTTTGGTGAGCGGGTGAAAGGGCTGCGCCGCGACGGGGTGCCGGTGGACACGGTGTCCGATGATCGCTGGTGCGAACTGTTCATGGTGGCCGGACGGTGTCTGCGGCTGTGGGAGGCGTGGGACCTGATCGTGCGCGCCCTCGCGGCCGCGCCCAACCGGAGCGTGGCGGCCATCGTGGTGGACCTCGGGCTCGGCGCCACGCCGGACGGATGGCGCCAGAGCGTGGGAGCCGCCGTCACCGAGGCCTCCGGCAGGCTCTTCGCGCCGGGCAACGACCGGCTCTCCCGATTCTCGATGGGGCTTGCGATGCGCGAGCTTCGTGGCAAGGTTCCGGCGCTCGAGGTTGCAGACGCCGTCAAGACGGAGATCGCATCGCGATGACCACGCCAGCAGACGCGCTCAAGGGATACAAGGGCCATGCGCGCGCCGCGCTCGAGCGCTGGGGCGTGCGCGTGTGGAGCGACGTGCAGCTGGAGAACGACGCCGGCAGCCAGTTCGAGGGCGTCATCCTCCCGCGGAGCGAGACCCAGGACGACCTCCACGTCGTCATCAAGCTGAAGAACGGCTACAACGTTGGCCTGCACGTGGACCGCGTCCGGTCGGTGAAGGAGGTCGGCTACAAGGAAGCCATCTACAAGATCCCGGAGAAGGAGTTCCCGCGTCGGCCCAACCTGCCGGCCGTCACATTGCTCGGCACGGGCGGGACGATTGCCTCGCGCCTCGACTACCGCACGGGCGCCGTCATCCCGGCCTTCACGCCGGGCGAACTCTACGGCGCGGTTCCCGAACTCGCCGATATCTGCAACCTGACGACGAAGAAGCTGTTCGGCGTGTTCTCGGAGAACATGGCGAAGGAGCAGTACATCGAGCTGGCGAAGGCCATCGGCGAGGAGATCGAGAACGGCGCCGATGGCATCGTGATTGGCCATGGCACCGACACGATGGGGCATACGGCCGCGATCCTGTCGTTCATGGTGCAGGACACGCCGGTGCCGATCGTGCTGGTCGGCTCGCAGCGGTCGAGCGACCGCCCGTCGAGCGACGCCGCGCTCAACCTGATTCACTCGGTACGGGCCGCCGCCTACTGCGACATTGCCGAGGTGCAGATCTGCATGTTCGGCCCGACATCGGACCGCTACGGCCTGCTGCACCGCGGTACGCGCTGCCGCAAGATGCACAGTTCCTACCGCAGCACGTTTCGCACGGTGGGCGACATCCCGTTGGGCACGGTCGGCCGCGACAGCTTCACCTACCTCCACTCGGACTACCGGAAGCGCGACAAGACGCGGAAGGTCAAGATCGACGCGGTGTACAACGATCGGACGACCATCCTCTACTACTACCCGGGGATGTCGCCGGACCTCGTGGACGCGCTGGTGGAGAAAGGCTACCGCGGCATCGTCATCGCGGGCACCGGCCTGGGCCACGTCAACAAGCCGCTCTACCCGGCGCTCGAGAAGGCCATCCAGAAAGGCGTGCACGTCGTGATGACCGTGCAGACGCTCTGGGGCTACGCGCAGATGTACGTGTACGACACGGGCCGCGACCTGCTCGAGATCGGCGTCGTGCCGCTCGACAACATGCTGCCTGAAACCGCGCTGATGAAGCTGTCGTGGGTGCTCGCCCACACCGATGATCACGGCGTGGTGCTGCGGATGATGCGGGCGGTGGTGTCTCACGAGATCACCGACCGCGAGCCGCACAACGGGTACCTGATCATGCAGGGCGGACTCCCGGAGATCGACGAGTTCATCCTGTCGCACTGGAAATGAACTCCGGCAGGATTCAGGAGTCAGGAGTCGGGAGTCAGGATTCGGGATTCAGGGGTCAGCAGAGGCCGGAATGGACTGCAATCTCCACCCTACATTTCTCCTTCTGCCCGCAGGCAGGCGCGGTTCGACGGCCTGCTGGCTGGCGTTTGGGTTCGTGCTCGTGTTTGTCGCCGTCGCGACGGCGGCGCGGCCCGTGGTCCCGGCTGACCTCTTCGGCTTGAAGGACATCGGCGAACTGCAGGTGTCCCCCGACGGCCGCACGGTGGCGCTGACCGTGATCACTACCAACCTGGCGGCCAACCGCGTGCTGTCGCAGTTGATGACGATTGACAGCGGCGGTGGGACTCCCGCGCCGGTTCCGGGCGTCCCGGACAATCCCTCCAGCCTCCGCTGGGCTCCGACAGGCGCGCGCCTGGCCTTGATCGCCGCGGACAGCGGGGGCAGCGCCATCTGGGTGTGGGACGTCGCGAGCGGCCGCGTGGCGCGAGTCTGCAACTACAGCCGTGGCAACGGTTTTCAGTCAAAGGTGGGCAATGCGCTTGCTTGGTCTCCCGACGGGGCCCGACTGGCCTTCGTGGGCACGGCCGACCCCTCACCGCCGCCGCAGGATCCACTGGTCATCTCCCGCCTGCAGTACAAGACACGGACCGCATTCTCGGACAACCGTCCATCGCACATTTTCGTCGTCCCGGTGGCAGGCGGCGCGCCGCGCCCTGTCACGTCCGGGCCGTTCGACGAGCACTCGATCGCCTGGGGGGGGGACGGCCGCGAGATCGTCTTTCTCTCGAACCGAGAATCCGACCCGGACGCCAGGCTCAACTACGACGTCTTCGCCGTGAACGTTGAGGCGGGCAGCATCCGGCGCCTGACCGAGACGCCCGGCGTCGAGTTCGAACCGCAGGTGTCTCCGGACGGTCGCTGGATCGCGTTCATGGCAACCACGCGGCCCATCACCACGATCGACAGCATCGCCGAGGATGCGCACGTCTGGGTGATGCCGGCCGGGGGCGGCAGCGCCCGGGAGCTGAACGGCGCGCTCGACCGTCGCAGCAGCACGATGCTGTGGACGCCGGACAGCCGCCGGATTGTCTACCTCGCGGCCGACCACGGAAAGACGCTCGTGATGGAGGTCACGTCGGACGGACGCGAATCGCGCACCCTGGTGGATCGCCCGGTGCACGTGTCGCTCCTCACGATGGCGCGCGACGGTTCGCTCGTGCTGGCGCTGTCGGACGCCGCCACGCCCTACGAGGTGTTTCGTCTTCGAGGACCGGGCGGCGACCTGCAGCCCCTCACGCAGTTGAACAGGGACGTCACGGCCGGCTGGACGCTGGTGGCACCCGAGACGGTGACGTTTCGGAGTGTCGATGGCACAACGATCGAAGGCTGGTTTTACCCGGCATCGGTCCCGGGCCGACGCGTCCCGATGCTGCTGACGATCCACGGCGGTCCGCACGGCGCCTTCGGGTACGCCTTCAACGGCGGCGCGCAGGTGAACGCATCGCGCGGCTACGCGACGCTCGCCCTCAACCCGCGTGGAAGCACGGGGTACGGACAGGCCTTCACGGACGGCTGCGTCGGCAACTGGGGCGGCGGCGACTACAGCGATCTCATGGCGGGCGTCGACTACATGCTGAAGACTCACCCGGACATCGATCCCGATCGGCTCGGCGTGACGGGCGGCAGCTACGGCGGGTTCATGACCAACTGGATCATCACGCAGACCCACCGCTTCAAGGCTGCCGTGGCGGTGGCGAGCCTCTCGAACCTCACGAGCTTCTATGCGACCTCGTTGTACCAGGACCTGGTGCACGCGGAGTTCAACGGGTTCCCATGGTCCGGGGACAACTTTGCGCGGCTCTGGCAGTGGTCTCCGCTTGCACACGTGGCCGGCGTCACGACGCCCACGCTGTTCATACACGGTGAACAGGACAACGACGTGCACATCACGCAGGCCGAGGAGATGTACACCGCACTGCGCCGCCAGGGCGTGGACGCGGTGTTGGCGCGCTATCCGCGAGAGGGCCACGGCTTCCGCGAGCCGCAGCACTCGCTCGACCGCATGATCCGCACCCTCGACTGGTTCGACAAATACCTAGCGAGGGCCTCTTCGCAGGCGCGGAGGGGAGACCATGTTCACCGACCTCGGCCATCTGGCCGTCATGTTCCTGAAGGAGGCGCCGGACGGCAAGGCCATGGCGGCAGCTTTTTGCCCGGACGCTCGGAGGAGTGCGACGCAGCTCCCGGGATCGATCGGCCCGCCGCCCACCACTGCCGCCCTCGACGGCACGAGGAAGCCCAAGGCGGGTGGGGTGGCAAGTGCTAGAATGCTCGAGGATCAGCCGTATCCACGCCAGTCCAGACACGCATGAAGGTTCTCATTGCCAACCGCGGAGAAATTGCGGTCCGCGTGATTCGCGCGTGCCGCGAGATGGGTATCCCCACGGTCGCCGTCTATTCCGACTGCGATCGCGCAAGCCTTCACGTCCGCTTTGCCGATGAGGCGTACGCGATCGGGCCCAGCGCGCCCGCCGAGAGCTATCTCCGCATCGACAAGCTCATCGACGTCGCCCGCCGCTCACAGGCGGACGCGGTGCATCCCGGCTACGGCTTCCTGGCCGAGAATGCGGGCTTTGCCCGCGCCTGCGCCGATGCCGGGCTCACATTCATCGGCCCGTCGCCCGATGCCATGGAGCGGATGGGCAGCAAGACCGGCGCTCGCCGCGTGGCGATCGACGCGGCCGTGCCCGTCGTGCCCGGCACGGTCGAGCCGCTCGGCCCGTCGGTCAGCGATGCCGAGATTGCCAGGCTTGCCGCCTCCATCGGCTACCCGGTCTTCGTGAAGGCGGTGGCCGGCGGCGGGGGCAAGGGGATGCGTCTCGTGACCGCGCCCGAGGAATTGGCGTCCGCCATCCGGGCCGCCAGGTCCGAGGCCGGCTCGTCGTTCGGCGATCCGCACATCTACCTCGAGCGGCAGCTGCAGTTCCCGCGTCACATCGAGATCCAGTTGCTCGCCGACCATCACGGTACGGTTGTGCCGTTCGTGGAGCGCGAGTGCTCGATCCAGCGACGGCACCAGAAAGTGCTCGAGGAATCGCCATCCGTGGCGGTGACGCCTGAGATCCGGGCGGCCCTCGCCTCCGCCGCGTGCGCGGTGGCCCGCGCGGTCGGCTACACCAACGCCGGCACGATCGAGTTCCTCCTGGACCGCGACGGCCACTTCTACTTCCTGGAGATGAACACGCGGCTCCAGGTCGAGCACCCGATCACCGAGCTGGTGTCGGGGGTGGACCTGGTGCACTGGCAACTCAAGATTGCGCAGGGTGAACCTCTCACGCTGAGCCGCGAGATCGCGCTGCACCCGCGCGGTCACGCGATCGAGTGCCGAATCTATGCCGAGGACCCCGACAACGGTTTCATGCCGTCGCCCGGCCGGATGCTCGGCCGGCGCGTACCCGGTGGCCCGGGCATTCGGCGCGACGACGGAGGGGCGACCCCAGGACTCGACGTCCCGATATTCTACGACCCGCTGATTGCCAAGCTGTCGGCCTGGGGCGGGGATCGACCCCAGGCGATCATGCGGATGGCCCGGGCGCTCGGCGAGTACGAAGTCCGCGGGATCAAGACCAGCATCCCCTTCTTCCGCTGGCTGCTTGACGACGAGGATTTTCGCGAGGGACGGTTCGACACGACGTTCCTGGATCGGGAACTGGCGCGTCGCAACGGCCAGCCCTTCGTCACGGTGCCCGACGAGGCTGAGCACGTCGCGCTCCTGGCGGCGGCGATCCACGCGCACGAGAGAGCGACGCCTGGCCCGGCTGCGACCGGAGCCGGGAAGGCGCCCGCGCGAGGGTGGGCGCTGAAGGGCAGACTCGACGGCCTGCGGTGAAACCTCTGGCCGGTTTTCCGTCACGCTCAGATTGAGAGCCCGGGGTCGCCATGAACTTCGAGATTGAGGTCAACGGTCAGCCGCACGCGGTCAAGGTCGAGCGCGTGGGCTCCCGCTATCGGATCGAATCGGAGGGGCGCGTGGACGTCGTGGACGTCGCTCGGGTGGATCGCACTACAATCTCGATGATCCTGGTTGGTGAACGCCAGAGCAGCCACGAGGCGACGCTGCTCGATCGGCGCGAGCCCGGCGAAGTCGAGGTCCATCTTCGCGCCGGCGTCGTGCATACCCGCGTCGCCGGCGCGCCAGGTCAACGCCGCTGGATCGCCAGCGGTGCGGTGTTCGGCGGGGCGGGCGGGCCGCAGCGCGTCACGGCTCCGATGCCGGGCAAGATCGTCAAGGTGCTGGTGAAGCCAGGCGACACGGTCGCGGCGCGGCAGGGTCTCGTCGTCATCGAGGCGATGAAGATGGAGAACGAGTTGCGGGCCGCGCGCGCGGGCCAGGTGAAAGACGTCCACGTGGCCGAAGGCGACGTGGTCGAGGCCGGGCGACTCCTGACGGTGATCGAGTGATCCTTTCCTCCCTCCGCCGGCGCTGGCCCGAGGCGGTCCTCCTCGTGGTGCTTGCCCTTGTCGCGTTCTACACGGGGCTGGCATGGCGGACCCTCGCAGTCGTGCTGATGGGCGGCGTGGCGATCTTCGCCGTTCGCCGGCGTGTCCGCGACCTCGCCGTGGGTGCGCTGCTCACCGTCGCCCTGCTCGTCGTCACCATCGCCATCACGTTCACCATCGACCTCGGCCAGGTGTTCGGCGGATCGGTCAAGCAGCTCGCCGAACGCTACGGGACCAAGTCCCTCGAGCGGCCGCTGCATATCGGGCGGCTTGGCATCCAGATCGCCCGCGGCCGCTTCATCGTCGAGGACCTGCGAATCGACGGGCTCGCGCCCAAGGACACGCCGTTCTTTACGGCCAAGACGATCCTCGTGGACCTTCCCTGGTGGCAGGTCTTCAACTCGCGGGAGCTGTTCATCCGGTCGCTCGAGATGAGCGACTGGACGATCCAGCTCGAGAAGTTCGCGGACGGCGACAACCTGCCGAAGCTGAAGCTCCAGTCGAATGAGCCGCAGGGGCCGAAGCGCTTCACCACGACGCTCTACTACATGCACGCCTACCGCGGGCAGTTCACGTATATCGACCACGGCACGTGGACGACCGTGGCGCGAAACCTCGACGTCTACCTGCGCCACAATACCGGCGAGTACCTGGGCACCGCGAGCATCTCGGACGGCATGGTGAAGATCAAGGACTACCTGCCGATGCGGTCCGACATGCGCGTGACGTTCAAGGTGGACGGCAGGCTCATCCGGCTGCCGGAGATCGTCCTTGACAGCGACGGAGCGCACTCGCTGGTCACCGGCCAAATTGACATGGCTAACTGGCCGGAGATGATTTACAACGTCGATTCCCGGGTGAACCTCTGGCGCATGCGCGAGATCTTCTTCGCGAACGAGTCGTGGCGCAGCCGCGGCGAGGCGCGCTTCACGGGGACGTTCCACCTGTTCGAGGGCGGCCACCAGCTGAAGGGCGAGTTTGCCAGCGCCCTCGCGCACGTCAACGTGTTCAGCTTTCCCGACCTGCGGGGCTCGCTCGTCTGGGAGCCGCACCGCTTCGAGGTGACGAACGCGACGGCACGGTTCTACTCCGGCCGCGCGAAGTTCCGGTACCTGATGGCGCCGCTCTCCGACCCGCGCCCGGCGGTTGCCCGCTGGGAGGTGAGCTACCAGGACGTCGACCTGCTGCAGCTCTCGGACGCCCTCCAGATGCGCGGCGTTCGGCCGCTTGGTCGGGCCAGCGGCCAGAACCTGCTCGAGTGGCCGCTCGGCGCCTTCTCGGAGCATCGCGGGCACGGGGAGGTGAGGGTGGCGCCCCCGGCCGGCCGCACGCTGCTCGCGCGCGCGCCGCAGCCCCAGGAGTCGGCGATCCACGACGAGGCGCTAGAGTACGGCCCCGAGCGCGACGTGAGTCGCTTTCCGAAGCCGACGGCGATCGGCGGCCAGTTCTCCTACCGGTTCGACCCGAAGTGGCTCATTGTCAACCCGGGTTACATGGCGACTGAGCGCACGTACGTCGAGTTCGAGGGCCGGACGGCATTCGGGGAGCAATCGCAGTTTCCGTTCTACGCCCGCAGCGCCGACTGGCAGGAGAGCGACCGCCTGCTGGCCGGCATCATCACCGCGTTCGGATCCCCCACCGGCATCATCAGCGTCGGTGGGTTCGGCGAGTTCCAGGGGACGATGACCAAGTCGTTCAAGAACCCGCTGGTCCAGGGCCGCTTCGTCGGCGACCGCCTCCGCGCCTGGGACGTCGTGTGGGGCCGCGCGACCGGGCAGCTCTCGATCGAGAATGGGTACGTGGACGTCACGAAGGCCGTGGCGACCACCGAGGGGTCGTCGGTCGAGGCCGAGGGACGGTTCTCGCTCGGGTACCCGCGGAAGGATGGCGGGGAGGAAATCAACGCGCGGTTCGTGCTGAAGGATCGCCCGATGCGCGATCTGCGGCACGCGTTCCGGCTCGACGACTGGCCGCTCGAGGGGAAGGTCTCCGGCGAATTCAGGCTCTACGACAAGTACACGCGGCCGTTCGGCTACGGCCGCATCGCGATCACCGATGCCGTGGCCTGGGGCGAGCCGTTCGAGAGCGCGACCGCGCCGATCCGGTTCGAGGGGCACGGCGTCAGGCTGGACGCCATGGAGATCCGCAAGAGCGGCGGGACGGTGACCGGCGCGGCGTATGTCGGCTGGGAAGGACGCTACTCGTTCAACGCGCACGGCGACCGGATTGCGCTCGACACCGTCGCCTCCGTGAAATACGGCAAGGCGGAGTGGTCTGGGCTGATGCACTTCTCCGCGACGGGCGCTTCGACCTTCCAGAGCCCTCGGTACGAGGTGCAGATGGGCGCCGACGACGTGTTCCTCGGCGAGGAAGGCATCGGCGCCGTCGCCATCCGGCTGGACGTCAAGGATCGCCTGCTCACGATCGACCAGTTCGAGGCCGCGGGGCTTGGCGTGTCGGGCTCGGGGCAGATCGAGATGTCGCCGAACCTGGATGCCGAGTTGAGCTTTCGATTCAACAGGACACTGCTCGATCCATACGTGCGGCTCTTCGAGCCCAGGCTCTCTCCGTTCGCGCGCGCGGTCGCGAGCGGCAGCATCCGCGTCGTCGGCCAGCTGGCAAACTGGGATCGGCTGTTCGCGAGCGCGACGGTCGACGCCCTGGAGGTGAGTCTGTTCGACTACCAGATCCAGAACGACGGCCCGATCCGCCTCGCGTTCGAGAACAACGTCCTGACCGCCCAGCAACTGAAGCTGGCGGGCAAGGACACGAGGCTCGACGTGTCGGGCGGCGTGGGGCTGAAGGGCAACCGGATCGCGGTGAAGGTCTCGGGCGATGCCAACCTCGGCATCCTGCAGGCGTTCTTCCGCGACGTGCGCAGTTCGGGCCGCGCCGCGCTGCGGGGCGAGATCAACGGGTCGCTGAGCAAGCCGGAGTTCTCGGGCTCGGCGGAGATCGTGGACGGCCGAATCCGGCACTTTAGCCTGCCGCAGTCGCTGCAGGCGATCAACGGCCGCGTCGCTTTCGCGTCCGACGGCATCCGGCTCGAGGAGATGACGGCGCAGATCGCAGGCGGGAAGGTGCGGTTCGGCGGGCGCGTGGAGATGAATGGCTTCACGGTCGGACAGCTGAGCCTGTCGGCCACCGGCGAGAACATGGAGTTCCGCTACCCGGAGGGCTTCCGCTCGACGATCGATGCGCAGCTGGATCTGCTGGGCACGATGGCCGCGCCGACGCTCCGGGGCGTCGTGACGGTGAAGAACGCGCTGTACGGCAAGCGCGTCGACGTCATGCCCGGACTCATCGAGCTGGTCAGCGGATCGCGACCGGCTGGCGCCGCCCCGTCGTCGGTCGCGTCGACCATTCCGCTCCGGTTCGATATTCGTATCCAGGCCCCGTCGTCGCTCCGTATCGAGAGCAACATGGCGCACATTCTGTTGAGCGCCGACCTGGTGCTCCGCGGCAGTTACGAGCACCCGGTGCTGTTCGGGCGCGCCGAGATCGAGCGGGGCGAGGCGATTGTGGAAGGCAAGCGCTACCTGGTCCGGCACGGCAGCCTCGATTTCACCAACCCGACGAAGATCGAGCCGTTCGTGGACATCGAGGCCGAAACGCTCATCCGCGTCCCCGGTCAGACGTACGTGGTCAACGTGCAGCTCGCCGGCACGGTGGATCGGATGGAGCCGCAGCTGACGTCCGACCCGCCGCTCTCGCGCGTCGAGCTTCTCTCGCTCCTCTTCGGGGGGGACACGGCGCGCGCCGAGGCCCATGACGCGGAGTTGCGGACGTTGCAGCGCGAAGAGAGCCAGCGCAACCTGGCGACGTCGCGGCTGCAGCAGGCGGCTGTCGGCGTCGTGGCCGCCCCGTTCACCAGGGCGGTGGAACAGGCCTTCGGCCTGGACACGTTCCAGATCACGCCGAGCGTCGGGTACGATCCGTACCAGCGGCTCAACCCGACCGCCCGTCTGACGGTCGGCAAGCGGATTTCGAACAAGGTATACCTCACATTCTCGCGGAGCCTGAACACGCCAGGCGGGGGGGACCAGGTCATCCTGCTCGAGTATGACCAGAGCGATCGGCTGTCCTGGATTTTCTCGCGGAACGAGGACGGCACCTACGCGCTGGACGTGCGCGTGAGGCACGTATTCTGATGCGCATGCGGGTTCCGTTCCTCGTCGCCCTGCTGGCCCTCCTCGCGGCCGTCGCGTCTTGGGCGCAGTCGCCGCCGCCTGCGTTTTCGGTGGACCAGTTCCTCGGGAAGTCGATCGCCGACGTGCGCCTGAGCATCGACGGGCGCGAGAGCCGCGACAAGGAGATCCTGCGCGTGCTCGAAACCGTGACCGGGGCGCCGCTCACGGCCGCGGCGGTGCGCGAGAGCATCATCCACCTGATGGCGCTCGCCCGGTTCGACGACGTCAAGGTGAGCGCGGAGATTGCGCCGGGCGGCGTCGTCCTCACGTACGACCTGGCGTCCGTTCACTCGGTGAAGTCGATCGAGTTTCGCGGCGACCTCGGTCTGCCGCTTCGTCAACTGCGCTCGGCGGTGGTCGATCGCTACTCCGCGTCGCCTCCGATCTCCCGGGCCGAGGAAATTGCGGCGATGCTCGAGCTTCTGTGCCGCGATCACGGGTTCCTGAAGGCGACGGTGCGGCCGGCCAACGAGGTTGCGCCCGATCCCGACCGCACGAGGCTGGTCTTTGACGTGACGGCCGGCCCGCCCGCACGGATTGGCACGGCGGAGGTTGAGGGGGCGCCCGGCGGCAACACAGGGGACGTGCTGTCACGCCTTGGCCTCCAGGCCGGCGCTCGATTCGACGGGCTGGCGCTCGAGGCGGCTGTCGTCAGGTACACCGAGGGGCTGCGCGCGAAGGGGTATCTCCAGGCGAAGGTCGAACCGGGCATCAGGTACTCGCCGGACCGTGAACAGGTGGACGTGACGGTTCGCATGACGCGCGGACCCCAGGTGAGCATCGCCTTCCGCGGCGATCCGCTGGCCGACAACCGCCGAAACCAGATTTCCGCGCTGCTGCGTGAGGGGGCTCTCGACGAAGACGTGCTGGAGAACCAGGAGCGCAGCATCGAGCAGGATCTCAGGGCACGCGGCTACCGCGACGCCTCCGCCCCCTTCACGCGGGAGCCACGCGGTGACAACTTCCTGCTCATTGTCTTCACGGTCACCAGGGGGCCGCAGTATCGCGTGGCCGCGGTGGAGCTGACGGGCAACCAGCAGGTGCCGCGCGCCCAGCTCCAGCTCGTCCTTCGAGTGGCACAGGGGCAGTGGTTCGTCAAGGCGCTCCTCGATGCCGATGCGTTGGCGATCCAGGAGTTGTACCGACGCCAGGGCTTCAGAAGCGCCGAGGTGAAAGCGAGCACCGCGCCGCTGGGGAGCGACCCGACGCAGCTCGTGACGAGGTGTGCGATCACCGAAGGCCCTCGGACGCTGATCAGCGGGATCGAATTCGAGCGCGTCTCGGCGCTGTCACGCATCGTCCTGGACCAGGCGATTAGATCCAAGGTCAACGGGCCGTACTACCAGACCCAGATCGAGGCGGATCGCGAGGCCGTCCTCTTCCAGTACCAGACGCGCGGCTACCAGCAGGCTACGGTCACGGTGCCGCCCGGGATGAGCCAGGACGGGGCGCGCTTCAACCTGCGGTTTGTCGTAGCGGAAGGGCCGCAGAGCCTGATTGACCGCATCCTGATTGTCGGCAACATCCGGACGAGGGCAGCCACGATCGATCGCGCGCTCGGACTCCAGCCCCGGACCCCGCTCTCGTTCCTGGCCCTTGCCGACGCGCAGCGCCGCCTGAGCGCGCTCGGCCTGTTCCGCAGGGTCCAGGTCGTGCCCCTGGAGCGGAACAGCGACGACCGGCGTGATGTGCTGGTCGTCGTGCAGGAAGCGCCAGCCAACTCGATCGGGTATGGCGGCGGCCTCGAGGGCGCGCTGCGGCTGCGGATGAATGCGCAGACCGGCCTGCCTGAGGAGCGCTTCGACCTGGCACCGCGCGGCTTCTTCGAAATCGGCCGCCGGAACCTCTGGGGTAAGAACCGCTCGGTTGACCTGTTCGTACGGGGCGCCATCCGGTCGAGCGACCAGTTCAACCCCAATTCCCTGCCGACGACCTCAACGGCCCCTCTGTTGGAGGATCCCAGGTCCGGGTTTCGCGAATACCGGGTGCTCGGCACGTACCGCGAACCGCGGTTCATGGACCTGCCGGTCGACGTCATCGTGACGGGTGCGATCGACCAGGCGATCCGCTCAACCTTCGACTTCAATCGCCGCCAGGTCTACGTCGAGGCGAGCCACCGGATCAGCTCGTCGCTCAGCGTGGCCGGACGGTATTCCGTCGGGCGCACCCGGCTGTTCAACGAGCGCATCGACCCTAAAAGCCAGCTTGATGTGGACAAAGTGTTCTCGAGAGTGAGACTGTCTGCGTTCTCCGCGTCCGCGGTCCGCAGCACGCGCGACGACGCGTTCGAGCCGACCAAGGGCACCCTCGCGGCGTTCGACGGGACGCTGGCGCCCCGCGCGATCGGGTCCGAGGTCGGCTTCGTCAAGGGCTACTGGCAGGGTTTCGTCTACAGGCAACTCTCCGCGCTCCGGGGCGCCGTCCTGGCGGGCGGCGCAAGGCTCGGCCTGGCATTCGGCTTTCCGCAGCTCGTGGTGAACTCGAGCGGTCAGACCGTGGTTCTGGAACAGGACCTGCCGGCCAGCGAACGCTTCTTTGCCGGCGGCGACACGTCCGTGCGAGGGTTCGCGCTCGACCGGCTCGGGGCGAAGAGCACGCTGGACCAGAACGGCGTGTCGAACGGCGGCAACGGCCTGGTGATTTTCAACGCCGAGTTGCGCGTTCCGCTCTGGCATCAGAAGTCGCTGGGCGGGGCGGTCTTCATCGATACGGGCAATGTGTTCGCGAAGGTCGGCGACATCAGCCTGGGGGAATTGCGAAGCGGCGTGGGATTCGGCATACGGTGGAAGTCGCCGGTGGGACCGCTTCGGGTGGACCTGGCGTGGAAACTGAATCCCAGAACGTTCGCGAACGGCACGCGCGAGAGCCCGTTCGCCTGGTACGTGACGATCGGGCAGGCGTTCTAGCGAAGCTCCGCCTCGAGCCGCCGAGGGTTTCCCCTCGGCATCGGGAATTTAGAAGACGAAATGAGAAAGACAGAAGGCAGGATGCGGAAGACGTCACCGGTACTGCTCGCCGTCGTCGCCGTGGGTCTCGGGCACCTCGCCGGCGCGGAGGTGATCGACCGCGTGCTGGCCGTCGTCGGCTCGCAGGTCGTGACGCTGTCCGACGTCCGGGCCGCGCAGACGTTCGCCCTTGTGCCGGCGGCGACGCCAGCCAAGACGACGAACGACGTGCTGGCCTACCTGGTGAACCGCCAGTTGATGCTCAGCGAGGTCGATCGCTACTCGGCCCCGGCCCCGGCTTCGGCCCTTCTGGACCGGCGGATGGCGCAGATTCGATCGACGTTCCCGGGGGCCGCGCAGTACGAGCAGGCGCTCGCCGGGACGGCGATGACCGAGGGACGGCTGCGGAACGTGATCGCCGACAACGTGAGGATCGAGACCTACGTGGACCAGCGGTTCGGCGCGGCGGCCCAGCCGACTTCCGAGGAAGTGCAGCGCTATTACCTGGAGCACCCGGCAGTCTTCACGCGGGATGGCCGCCTGGCGCCGTTCGACGACGTGCAGGTCCAGGCGCAGGAACGCCTGGCCGCCGAGCGGCGGCGCGCGCTGATCACCGACTGGCTGGACCGGCTCCGACGGCGGGCGTCTGTGACGACACTGTTGACGCCGGGGCGCTAGTATTTCGGCGGCCCGAACCGTCTATCGCGGGACGGCGAAGATCCTGACTTCCGGCCCAGGGTGTTCCGGCGATGGCTGCACGGCGAAAACCAGCGTCAGTCGCTTGAAGAGGTCCTGGTAGGCCAGGTACTGGGGTTGGAACTGATTCGGGGCTGCAAAGAACCGCTCGTAGACGGCTGACGTCGCCACGACGTAGTCGACATTCCCGCCAAGATAGAAGTCGAGTCCCTTGTCCGTCACCGACCGCACGTACTCCACCTGGTAGCGCCCTGCCGGAAATTGCAGCGCGGCGGCCTCGTGGATCACGCGGGCCCCAGGCTTCACGTTCTGCGTGATCCAGTCGAACGCCAGCGCGTAGGTCCACCGACGAGCGATCCCGCGATCGAACGAGACCGATGTGATCGCGGGTTGTACCAACGTGGCGGCGGTCAGCGCCACGATCGCGGCCGTCCTGACCGCGCGCGGCACCGCAAAACGCCGGAACCAGCCCACGCCCGACACGACCGCCACGGCCACCAGCAGGCAGACGAACGGGATCGCCGGCATCAGGTAACGCCCGAAGATCCGGGTCCGGTCGATGATCATCAACCAGAAGATCGGGAGGAACACGAGGACCATCGCAAATCTCGCGCGCTCGGGCCCGCGGACGACGCGAACGGCGAAGAGCATCAGCCCGGTACCCGCGAGCAGGAGGCTTGGCCACCCCATGGCGTTACTTAGGTGCTTCAGATAGATCTGCCAGCCTGGTTCAGCCGAAGTGGCGCGTTTCGGAACGGCGGCCGCGAGGCCGCCGAAACCGTCGAGAAATGCGGGGAGATCAAGGACGGTGTAAGGCGCAACGACGAGGAACGCCGCGAAGAACGCGGCGAGCGTCACCAGGACGTGGCGGAACCGGGCCTGCAGCGGCACCGTCAGCATGATGGCAGCCACCAGCGGCACCAGGATCGACACCCAGGCTGTGTACTTGGTGCCGGCCGCCAGCCCTGCCGCGGCGCCCGCCCACGCAAACGCCGGCGTCGATCCCTGCTCGTGCGCCCGCAGCGACAGGACGAGCGCCAGAGTCACGAAAAACGTCATCGGCACGTCGGTCAGCACGTAGTGCGATTCACGGACGTGGATCGGCACGACGGCGAACACGGCCGCCGCGAGCAGCGCCTGACGCATGCCCCAGCGGGTTCCCGCGAGGTAGACGAGGTACACGGTGGCCGTGCCGAACGCGGCCGTGAGCGCGCGTCCCCAGAGATAGAAGTCGTAGTCGCTGACCTGCGCGAGCGACGACCACGCGCCCGCCGACGCCCCGGCCAGGAACCGGACGACGATGACCGCCGCCTGCAGGTACAGGTAGAGACCCGGGTAGTCGAAAAAGTGCGGATTGAAGTCACCGGTCTTCACCATCGTGAGCGACCGGATCATGATCTGCGGTTCGTCGACTCCCAGCGACGAAGGCAGGCCGCCTCCGAGCCCCCAGAAACGCAGCACGGCCGCGACGGCCATGATGAGGCCGATCACGAGCACAGATGTCCGCATATCGCTGGCTGTGTGCCGCTCGCGCTCTATCACCGCGTTCCTCGCGTCGATCGGCGGGCCTGACGCCCCGCCCAATTCCCAGCGCCTCATTCTAGCCCAGCAGTCGCTGGTACAGCGCCATTGTTCTCTCAGCCACCGCGTCCCACGAGAACTCGCGTTCCACGAGTGCGCGGCCGGCATCACCGAGCGCCGCGAGGCGACCACGCCGGGCCATCGCGTCGAGCAGGGCATCGGCGAGTGCGTCAGGATCTCCAGGCGGAACCAGCCAGCCGGTCTCTCCGGGGCGGACCTTGTCCGGCAACCCTCCCGCCGTCGTCGCCACGACGGCGCGGCGGTGGGCCATCGCCTCGAGCGTGACCAGCGAGCTGCCCTCGTAGAGCGTCGGGTGAACGAAGAGGTCAGCCGCCTCGTACCACGCGTGGAGGTCTGCTGAACTCGTCCGACCCATCAGCCGGACGCGGTCGGTGAGCCCGAGGGCCGCAAGCTGGCGCTGGATCGTCGCCCGGAATGGGCCGTCGCCAATCAGCACCCAGTACCACGAGCGGCCACGAAGCGCGGCAAGCGCCTGCGCGAGCACGTGGAAGCCCTTGTTCTGCTCGAGGCGGCCCACGCTGACCAGGAGGCACTCAGCGTCCGCCGGGACGAACCGGCGCATGTGATGGCCATCGGCCGGCCGGGCGAGCGATTCGCACGTGTCGAGGTCAATCGCGTTGGGAATCGTCGCCATGCGATCGGTCCCGACGTTCAGGTAGCGCTGCACGGACGGCTCGATCGACCGGTCGGTGGCAATCACGCACTCCGCCCTGTTCGCGCACGCTCGAACCGCCCAGCGAAGCGGGGCGTATCCGAGGCTCTTGAGGTGCCCGCCCGCGAACCGGCTCCCGGTGCCTCCGAATTCCTCGAGGCCCTGCGGGTTCAACACCAGCGGGGCCCGCGCACGAAGAGCCGGCCGGGCCAGCGCATAGCCCAGCACGCTGGCGCCGAGGCCATGGACAATGTCCACGTCGCCCGACTCGACCAGGCGGCCGGCCAGGCGCCCGGCGCGCATGCCGAACAGCGGATAGGCGGTGCTGCGATCGAGAACGGTGGTGCCGCGTCGGCCCGCGAACGGGAAGGTCGTGTACGGGACGAACCGGACCGTCAGCGGCGCACCGCTGCCGATGGTGGCGGCCGCGTCCTCCGGGGTGATGGCGGTGCCAGGGGTTCGCGTGATCAGGTTGACCCCGATCCCGCGTTTCGCCAGGTGACGCGCGAGATCCGCCACGTGACGCTCGAGTCCGCCGTATCCGTGCAACGGGTAGACGGCGCGCGACACGATCGCGACGCGCAGCTGTTCACGCATGGCCGGATGTCACTTCGAGATACACGCCCTCGATACGCTCCACCACGCGGTCCGCAGAGAAGTTGGCCTCGACGTGCTCCCGTGCCGCCGCGCCGAGCCGAGCGGATAGCGCTGGATCGCCGACCAGCCGCGCCACATCGTCCGCCAGCGCTTCGGCGCTCGACGACAGCAGCCCGGTACGACCGGGGATGACGATGTCGCGGGTGCCGCCCGTGTCCATCGCGGCAATCGGAATCCCGAGCGCGCTGGCCTCGAGGAGGACGCGACTGAGCGATTCTGGGCCCTGTGACGGAAAGACCAGCAGCGACGCCGCGCCCAGCCAGCCGAGCGCTTCTTCCCTTGGCAGCCACCCGGTGAGCCTGATCTCCCGCGACGACTCGCGTGCCCAGCGTTCGACCAGCGGGCGATCGGGGCCGTCCCCGATGACGACGAGCGGCCACCGAAGGTCCGCGCGATCGACCGCGATCGGCAGCTTGTGCGTGCCCTTGTTGGGCGCAAGCTTGCCCATGTAGAGGGCGAACGGATTCCGAGCGGACGGTCGATGAGTTCGGGCGGCTGCGCGGATCGATTCGATGTCCACGGGATTCGGAATGGTGACGGTCCGCCCGGGCAGAAGGCCGACGGCACGCGCCGAGAGATCCCGCGCGATCGTCGAGCTCACGGCAATCACGCGGCTGGCCCGGGAGAGCGCCTGCTGCTTGCGTGCCAGGTTCGCCCGCATGTAGGGCAGGAGCGGCACCGCCAGAGGCCACGCGGCGCCGGCCCTCGGCCGGATGCAGCGCAGCATGCCGGACGTCGAGCAGGCAGGGCACAAGGCGTCCGCGCCCGGATCGTGAATGAGATCCGACCAGTAGCAGACCGGCCAGTTGTCGCGCACGGTGGCGACCGAGGGAATGCCGGCCGCAGCCGCGGCGTTGACGGCCGCCGGGATCGTCATGACGTGCTGGCCGTGGACGACCTGCGCGCCGGACTCCGCGATCACGCTGCGAAGGACATCGGCCAGCCGCGCCGTGAGCCGCTCGTTCTTCAGGTAGTTTCGCGCAAACGGGATCGGGGGTGCGAAGACGCCAATCTCGCGCACGACCAAGCCGTCGTACTCGCGCTGCCCGTCGGGCCGCCCCGGCCGGGGCTGGACGATCGTCAGTTGGTGCCCGCGCGCCCGAAGCCCGCGCGCCAGTTCATAGGTGCTCCAGCCGCTGCCCCCGCAGCCGGGTGGAAACGAATCGGTGACGATGAGCACCTTCATGATGTCGTGCCCCGCGCGCGGCCGCGCCTCGTCAGCGCCTGCTCGATGGCCCCCTGCAGACGGGCACAGTGTCCCGCCCAGCTGAACTCGTTGACCGCGCGGGCCCGCGCGGCCGCGCCGAGTCGCCTGCGCGTCTCGACATCCTGCAACCGTTCGACCGCCAGGGCGAGCGCGAGGGGCTCGCGCGGGTCGTACAACAGGCCTTCGCGCCCATCGCCGACGAGGCGGCGGATGCCGTCGATGGCGGGAGCCACCACGGCGAGGCCCGAGGCCATGTACTCGAAGACCTTGAGCGGCGACCAGTAGAACGCGAGCGACAGCGGGGGATGCGCCGCCGCGTCGAACGGCGCCGCGCCGATGTCGGCGGCGGCCAGCAGCGCCGGCATCCCGTCGTGCGCGACGGGCCCGGTGAATGTCACGCCGCCCAGTCCCTCGGCCGCTTTCCTGACGCGCGGCAGTTCCGGGCCGTCCCCCGCCAGGACGGCGGTCACGCTCGTGATCCCTTGTGTCCGCAGGTGCCGGATTGCCTCGACCAGGTGAATGGCGCCATGCCACGCCCGAAACGCGCCGGCGAAGACCACGACGAGTTCTCCGGGGTGGCGCGAGAACGGCACCGGCCCGTCAGCGCCCGGCCGGAATCGCTCCGTGTCGGCACCCCACTCGAGTTCGACGACCCGGTCGGCCTGGAGCCAGGCGGGCAGGATGGCTCGGCTCGGCGACACGATCAGGTCGGCCGTGCGGCACTGCCAGTCGCGCCACCGCCGCATCGGTTCCACGAGGAGCGCGAGGTCCAGCCGGTGCTTGGGCGAGCCCGGGTAGTCGATGACTGGCGCATTCACCTCGAGGACCGCGAGCGCTCCCGAGCGAGCCGCAGTCCGCATCCCTTCGCCGCCGAAATTGAAGTACCGCTCCATCACGACGTCGGGGCGAAGCGTGCGGGCGATGGCTGCCACCCGCCCGGCCCTCGCCAGCCGCAGGTGCGGGCTGCCAAGCGGGGGAGACAGCTCGTGCCAGTGGACCGCGCCCAGGGGGAAGCCTTCTGCGCCGCGCCGCACGAGCACGTGCACCTCGTGCCCCAGGGCGGCCAACCCCTCGGCAACCGCCTGCACGTGCACCGATCCGCCTCTGGTCCCGGGCACGGTCTGATCGATGGCGCAGTAGAGAATCCTCATCGGGGCTTGGTGAGATCCGTGGTTGTTCATTCCGGGCGCTTCTCCAGCAGCGCGAAGAACGGCCCCGACTTCACCCGCCCGAAGAGCACCACGTCGAGCTTCATCAGCATCGTCAGTGCCCGGAGGCCCTGCAGCACCGGGCCGCCGTGCGCGATGCGGTCTTTCGCCTCGCTCCGCGCCGCCCGCGCATACTCGGCCCGCGACCCAGCCGCGTTCACGCCGGCGTCGCCCTTCGGCGGACCGCCCGTGTTCGCCAGGCGCGCCGCTCGCCTGGCGGCCCTTCGCGCGAGCCACTGCTCGGCCGAGCGCACCATGATGTTCTCGACGACGCCGCCAACGAGCGGCGTGTAGTAGCGGATGCGCGCAATGCGGAAGCCCGCTTCGCCGACTGTCCGCTCGAGGTCCGGGAGGTCCACGAGCGGATTGAGATGGTCCGACTTCCGCAGGTGTTCCTGCGTGAGATCGACCGCGCCAACCCGGTGCATGAGGCCCGCGATCCAGTTGATGAACCGGAGCCCGAGCGCAAGGCGCGAGTTCTTCCGCACATGACTGTAGACGAACAGCTGCCCGCCCGGCTGGAGCACGCGTGACGCCTCGCGCAGCACGCCCGCCAGGCCTTCGCGGGACAGGTGCTCGAACACGTCGAGCGCGTATCCCTTCGTGAACACGCCATCGGCGAACGGCAGTTTCCGGAGATCGCCGAGCGCGAGATCGGCGCCGGCCAGGGCTTCGTGCGCGAAAAACGGGCTGACATCCACGCCAACCTGGTAGGCACCGCGGTCCTGGTTCCAGACGAGCGAGCGGCCGCTGCCGCAGCCGAGATCGATGACCAGATCTGCCGCCCCAAGGCGGAGGAACTCGCGCAGCATGTCGTTGCGAACGCCCGAGGCGAGCAGCGGCGGAGACACCCGCTCGTGCCGGGCATCGGCGTGCAGCGACTCGTCCAGGTAGCGCGTCTGCTCGTCGAAGACCGCCTTCGGCCGAAGGTCGAGGTAGCCGGCCGTCCCGTCGAAGGACCGGCCGCAGGCCCCGCAGGTCGCCGCGGTTAGACGGTTCGCGCTCAGAACCCCGCCGCAATCCGGGCAGCGCGCGATTGTCAGGAGTCGTTCGGAGATCACAACGCGGTCATCCTCGTTTCCGGTCTTGTCGCGGGCCGCCGTGCCATCGACTCGGCGAAGAGCGCGTCGAGCCGCTCCGCCCGCCGGTCCCATGAGTACTCCCGCGCCGTCTCGAACGCTCGCCTCGCGATCGCATCGGCCAGTGCCAGGTCCTCGACGGCGACCCGAATGGCCGCGGCCAGCGCCGCGGGGTTGCCCGCCTCGAACAGCAGCGCGTTGTCGCGGTTGCGTAGCACTTCGCGAAACGCGGGCAGGTCCGAGGCCACGATGGGCCTCCCCATCGCCAGGTACTCGAACAACTTCAGCGGCGAGGCGTAGCGCGCCGACACCGTGGTCTCCGGGTTGGGCAGGACCAGCACGTCGGCACCCTCGAGCCTCGCGGGCACCTCGTGCGGGGGGACCATCCCGGTGAACGTCACGCGCGGGCCGAGGCCGAGCCGAGTCGCATGGTCCTGCAACCTCGCCAGATCGCGCTCCTTCGGGTGACCGCCGACAATCACCGCCCGCACCCCGGGCATGGTGGCCAGCGCGTCGAGCAGCAGGTCCACGCCTTTCCACGGGTACAGGTGTCCCGAGTAGCCAATGACCGCTGGCGCTGCGCGCCGTCGCGGCGCCCACTCCCGGGCCAGGCCCACACGGGCGCCGTCCGGCACCACGGCCAGCGCGGGCCGCGTGCCAAACCGTTCCACGAGTTCGCCAGCCAGTCCGCAGGTGATCGTCGCGTACCCTTCGGCCCCGTGCCAGACAAACTGCTCGCGCCGCCACAGGCGCCGCTGCTTCAGCGACGACGACGCGGCCGCCTCCGTCAGCATCGTCGGCCTCGCCGCACTCACGGCGGGAGCGAACCCGTGCGACTCGTACACGAGCGCGGCCGAGGTCGGCCTCCGCGCCCGGAGGTACAGGCTGGCAAAGCCGAGATCGCGCGTCAGGACGAGATCGTCCCGGCTCGTCGCTCGCGCGCGTAGCAGCGCCCGCACGAGGTATCCCACGCGACGCACGGCCGGCGATCCCGCCACGGCCACTCGCTCGATCGACAGCCGGGGGTCGGCCGGCAGCCCGTAGTAGTCGAACGGATCGCGGGGCGGCGTCGTCGTGTCCGGCCTCACGATCAGCCTGACGTCGTGCCCTCGCCGCGCCAGCGCCGCGCAGGTTTCGATCGTCTGGATGCCGTTGGCGCGCTCCAGCGGGAACCGAACGTCGGCAAAGCAGAGGATGCGCGGCTTCATTGCCCGCGTCCGCCCGGGGGCGCGTAGAAACTGGCTCGATCGAACACGTACCGCCAGGCCAGCTCGGGGACGCGCAACGGCACCTCGATGAAGGCCATCCGGGCATTCCGGCACAGTTCGAGTTGCTGCCGGTTCATCAAACCAGTGCCAAACTGTATCATCAGCGAGAGGTTCCACCAGGCACACAGTACGACGGCCGCGGTAAGGCCGAGCCGTGCGGGTCGCGACGAGGCCGCGCGCGCCAGCGCCGCAAGCCCCGTCAGCAGTACCACCGTTGTGCCAACGAACCGTCGGTGGCCGAAAGCCCCGGCCGCGCTCCATGAAGCCACGCTGCCCGACACGTAGACCTGCAACGCGAACATCGCCAGGAACGCGAGCGCGAGTCGTTGCCGATCGCCCGACTGCCGCCGGAACACGACGACCAACCCGGCCAGCCCCAGCAGTGCGAGCGGCGTCCAGAAGAACAAGCCGTGCTCGGGAGAGAGGATCACCTGGAGCGCATGCGGCGCCCACCAGGACATCTTCCGGGAGACCATCTGCGACGGCCCGACGCGGCCGTTCAGCGCCAGGTAGGCAAAGGCCTGCGGCAGATAGGCGACGACGAACGCTGCCACGCCAAGGACCGCGTTGACGAGCAGGGATGCCGTCGGCCGCCGGGACGGGCCGGGCGGGCGGGACGCCTCCGATGCGCGGGCCGCGGGCCCTGCCGCGAGAGTCCAGAGGAAGTCGAGGCCTGGGCCGACGGCGAACAACGCATCTTGCTCGCGCACCATGGCCATCAAGGCCGCCAGCGCGCCCAGGGTGACGCAGCCGCGGGCGGACCAGTTCTCCCGCACCAGCAACCAGGCCAGCACGAACGCCGCGACCGCGAACGCAGAACAGGCGTGCGAAAATGGAGGCGACACGTACATGTAGAAGAGCAACGGCGTGCCCAGCCACATGGCCAGCACGACCGCCGCCTCTTCGCCCCGCGTCCGCCCCGCCTCGCCCAGCACGCGACGAGCCACGGCCGCCGACAGGATCAGCGCCAGAAAGCCGTAGATTGCCGATCCGTAGCACACGGCGGCCAGGTAGGGAGACGAGAACCCGTCCGCCTGCACCGGTCGCCCGGCCGCCCGCAGCGCCCGTGCAGTCAGGTCGCCGGCCGCGTAGAACGGCGACCAGAGAATGGCGCAACCAATCGTTCCCCAGTTCTCCCGGAGCCCGGTGGGTGTCTGCCGCTCCAGGAACGTTTCGTGGAACCCCGAGGCCCGCGACAGGCCGCGCTCGTAAAAATAGCGATACTCGTTGTCGAACGAGACGTCGTGGTCGAACCAGAGCGATCGGAGATACGAGAAGTACTCGGCCTCGTCCGACGCGTAGATGCGCGTCGTGACGGCGGGCAGCGACACGAGGAACAGCAGGACGAGGGCGAGCCACGTTCGGCGATCGGTGCGGAGGAACTGGAATGGCAAGTCTGTTCCCGGGAGACGCCGGACGTCCGCTCCATCGCGGGGCGGCGGTCACGCGCCGTAGAAAGTGTAGCGGAAAATCTCCGCCGCGTTGAAGCCCGAATGACTCACGACGGTTGCCGCGACGCTGCGCCGCCTGAGATAGACGAACCCCCAGAACGTGCCGAGCACCGCGGTGGTGACTGCGACATCACGTCCCTGAATCATGTGGCCGAGCCCAAAGGCCACGCTGGAGATGGCCAGGCCGATCCAGCCGCCGCCCAGGTGCTGATCGAAACGGTGCAGGATGAACGCCCTCTGCACCTCTTCGCGAAGGCCTCCGCCGACGACCGCCACAACACCGAACATCAGCGCGTCCGTGGGGGTCCGGATGAGTTCTTCGAAGGGGTTCTTCGGGAGATTCCTCAGCCACGGCAGGAAGTGCCCGATCGTGAGCATCACCACGACAACGACCAGGAACACGATGGGCACGTGGAGCACGCCTCGAAGTGCTTCCGCGACGACCGGGCGCGTGCCGAGCATGACATCCGAAAAGCGCTCGTCGTGGACGTGCAGGAACCACGTGATCAGGCCGATCAACACCGCCGCGTCGATGAGCGACACCGCGAAGACGTAGCGTGCCGACAGTTGACCGTGTGGGTCGAACGGCGCGATCCCGACCGCCGAAAGAAGGCCCGCAATGGCCAGTTGGGTCGGAAAACCCGAGCAGGTCAGGATTTCGATCAGTGCGATCAGGCGGCGTCGAGCCACGCCCCGACTGTATCACGGCGGCCAGCCGGCCCGTCGCAGCTGCCTGCCTCCTGCCTCAGGACTTAGTGCTGAGCGAGTACAAGCGGCCACATGCGGCGAAATCCGATCGTGGCCGCAATGGCGAGTCGAAGTACTGAGGTCGGCCAGGCGCTGATGTGGACCTGGTGTCTCCCCGGTCGGCATGAGGATCAGTTTTCGCATAAGGTCATTCATCGACGACATCGAAGCAGAGTGTTCGGCGCAGCCAAGTGGCCGGAAAGAGGGCAGATTTCATGCGATTGCGCCCAATTAGCGGCTTCGACGGCGATAGGGCCCATGGTCCGGGCGCCGGCAGACTGTCCCGCTGGACCGTGTAAGAATTACCTAGTACACTCGTGTTCGCGTCTTCCCGAAGACGAGCCGAACATTCGCGAGGGACTTTTGTGCTCCTTGCCTCTCACACGAATGACTCGCTCGACGTCACCGACGTCACCGACGTCACCGACGCGCCGACTGTTGTCGAGCGCGTGCTCATCGTCGAGGACGATCCGGCGACCCGGATGGGGCTCACCGAGCTCGTCCGAACCTGGGGCTTCCTGGCCGACAGCGCCGAGGACGGCGAAGAGGCGCTTCGGAAGGTCACCGCCTTTCGTCCCGCGATTGTCGTCACGGACCTCGTGATGCCGCGCATGGACGGCCACGCGTTGCTCAGGGCGTTGCACGAGCACGACGTGGACATCAGCGTCGTCATCCTCACGGCGCAAGGGTCGGTGGAATCGGCCGTCGAGGCGATCAAGGATGGTGCGTACGACTACCTGACCAAGCCCGTGGACCCGCAGCGGCTCCAGATCCTCCTGCAGAAGGTCGTGGAGCGGCAGGAGACGATGCGCGAGGTGAAGGCGCTGAGGCGCCAGCTGCGCGACAAGGGATCGTTCGGGCGGATGATCGGCAGCAGTCCCGGGATGCGGAAGGTGTACCGGATCATCGAGCAGGCGGCGCCGACATCCGCGTCCGTCCTG
Source organism: Acidobacteriota bacterium (assembly GCA_025363775.1). Lineage (GTDB taxonomy): Bacteria > Acidobacteriota > Vicinamibacteria > Vicinamibacterales > Fen-181 > FEN-299. The sequence continues at coordinate 55,125 of JANYLG010000005.1, forward strand.
ATCATTGGCGAGTCGGGCACCGGGAAGGAGCTGGTGGCCCAGACGATTCACCAGCTCAGTCCCCGGTCGGCCGCGCCCTTTGTGGCGATCAACTGCGCCGCGATCCCGGAGACGCTGCTCGAGAGCGAGATTTTCGGCCACGAGAAGGGTGCGTTCACCGGGGCCTCCGAACGGCGCCAGGGTTGCTTCGAGCTGGCGGATCGCGGGACGCTGTTCCTCGACGAGATTGCCGAGATGACGCCCGCGACCCAGGTGAAGCTGCTGCGCGTGCTGCAGGAGCAGACGTTTCGCAGGCTGGGCGGACGGCAGGAGCAGAAAGTGGACGTGCGTGTCATCGCGGCCACCAACCAGGACCCGACCGAAGCGGTGAAGAATGGGAAACTGCGCGAGGATCTCTACTACCGCCTGAACGTGTTCGCGATGACGCTCCCGACGCTCCGTGAGCGGAAGGAAGACCTGTCGCTGTTGATCCAGTCGTTCCTCGGCGAGTTCAACGCGCGCAACGGCAAGTCGATCGTCGCCCTCAACCACGAGGCGATGCGGATCCTCGAGTCTCACAACTGGCCGGGCAACGTGCGTGAGCTGCGAAACGTCATCGAGCGGGCGACGATTCTCGCCGACGGCCAGTTCATCGAGCCGCGTCACCTGCCGAACGTCCTGGTGCAGGTCGGAGAAACGGCACAGCGGGCCCTGTCGCTCTCGCCGGGCACCACGGTCGAAGAAGCCGAGCGGCGGCTGATCCAGATGACGCTGGAGCATACGAGGGACAACAAGACGCGCGCAGCAGATATCCTGGGCATCAGCCTGAAGACGCTGCACAACAAGTTGAACAAGCTGAAGTTGCGGAAGTAGGGGCGACGTGCACCTTGGCATCAAGGCCAAGCAGGTCGGCGGCGTGTCTCTCATCGTTGGCCTCGCCGTCGTGATGCTGAGCCTTCTTCACGTCACGTTCGTCGCGCGCGTGCTCCTCGAGGAGAGCCGTGCGCGCGGCGAGTTGCTGGCGAACACCATCTTCCAGCGCGCGAAGGACGTCGTGCCGGGACAGGCCGAGCCCTACGCGGCGCTCAGGGCCGACGGCGGGCTGCGGGCGATCCTCGAGTCGAGCGCGTTTGCCCGCAACGTCACCTACGCGGCCATCTGCAACGTGGATGGCGTGGCGGTGGCCGCGTGGGAGCCGATCCGAGAGGGGAATCGCCTGGCGCCCGCGGGCGAGCTCGACTCGCTGATCGCGATGCGCGGCCTTCAGCAGCTCCTCAGCATCTACTCGTCGGGCGGCGAGACGCTGGAAGTCCGACAGCCGCTGCTGCTGGGCGGCGCGAAGTTTGGGACGGTTCGGATCGGTGTCTCCACGCTGCTCGTCCGCGAGGAGTTCTCCAGGGAGTTGTGGCTGGTCGGCGCGACGGGCCTGGTCGCGCTGTTGATTGCCATCGTCGTGTCCGCGTCGTTCGCGCAGCTGATCCTCCGGCCCATCCACGTGATCCGCGGCGGGCTGACGCGCCTCGGCCGCGGCGAGTTCGGCGTGCGGCTGGACCTGCCGCAGCAGGATGAATTCGGGGAGCTGGGGAGCTTCTTCAACGCCGCCAGCGCGAAGCTCTCCGCCGACCGCTCGCAGCTGGCCGACCAGAAGGCGAACCTGCAATCGGCGGTCGAGCACATGGAGGACGAAGTGGCGATCTTCAACCCGGCTGGCGAGCTGCTGTTCGCCAATCCGGCGATGCTCGACACGCTGCCGCCGGAGCCGCTCGGCCGGCCGGTGGACGACCTGCTGACCGACGGGCATCCCTACCGCGACCTGGTGCATGCGACGATCCGCGAGAAACAGTCGCGCGGGCCCGTGTCGTCCGCGATTCCGCGCGCGACGCCGGGCGGCGGCTCGGGTCCCGCGGAGGGCGTAGAACGCCTCGTCATGGCACACGCGATCAAAGACCGCGACCAGCAAATGCTGGGCGTGATGCTGGTCGCGCGCGACGTCCAGGCGCTCGGGCGCGTGCAGTCGATGCTGAACTACTCGCACAAGCTGGTGGCGCTCGGGCGGCTGTCCGCGGGCGTCGCGCACGAGGTGAAGAACCCGCTCAATGCGATGACCATCCACCTCGAGCTGCTCAAGCAGAAGCTCCTGAGCGCGAGCGGCGCGGGGCGCCGTCGGCCCGTGGCCGACGATGGGGCCGTGGGCCTTGCAACCGCAGGCGCCCCGAGGGTGGCGGGGTCGCTGCCAGCCCCGGTCGAGCCTGAGGCGCCGCGCCCGGACCTCGGGCCGGCGCT
>JANYLG010000028.1 GCA_025363775.1 Acidobacteriota bacterium
GCCAAGGGCGGGCGCGCCGATCCGGCCAAGCTTCTCGCGAGGCCGGTCGTCGGGGCGCACCGATCCTGCGAGTGTCCCACCCATCATTTATACTTCAACTGTTGCGCTGCAAAAAGCGCGCGAGGCGCTCAGTCGGGAGGACTATACGGCGGCACGGCAGGCTACGCTGGGGGTGGCCGACCATTTGACGGCGGTTCTGGAGACAAAACCCGCAGACCGCACGCCACGAGCCCCCCGCCCTCAACCCTGAGCGTTCTGGCCGCGACGGCGTCGAAGGGGAACGCCGAGCAGGATCTGCACCATCTGGCGGCTGGAAGTACGCGAAGACTTCGACGTCGGTTGGTTGCTACCGCCTCCACTGCCCTTGCAGGACGACCTCTGCCCATCCCGTCAGGTACAGCCCGTCGTCCCGCCACTCCACCCGTTGCGTACCGCCGGGGGAGATCACCTCGACGTCGCGGTTCGCCCCGCCAAAAGCCGCCGAGGCCACCGCCGCCGCGCACGCCCCGGTTCCCGAAGCGAGGGTCGGCCCGACACCGCGCTCCCAGATCAGGATCCGCACACGGCCAGGGGCCTCCACCGAGGCAAACTCGACATTGGTTCCCTCCGGGAACGCCTCGTGATGTTCCAGCGCGCGTCCCAGCCGGTGCATCCGATCCTCGCTCAGCGGCGATTCCAGTCGAACGCATTGCGGGTTTCCCACCCGCAGGACGACCACGAGCAGCGCCTCGCCGCAGACATCCAGTGTCGCCTGCGTCGGGGTAGTCGGTTGACCCATCGACGCGCGGAACAGGGGCCGACCTTCCTTGCGACCGAGGAGCACGAGGCGCTTCTCGCCCGCGTCGGTGTCGATGATGACGGTCTTGTCTGCTGGCGACAACTGGTGCACGTCGAGCAGAACCGCGGCAAGCCCGCGCACCCCGTTCCCCGACACCTCGGAATAGCTGCCGTCCGCGTTGAGCAGCTGCATCGCCGCTCCCCTCTCGGTCCGGCGATACACGATCAACCCATCGGCCCCGATCCCGGTGTGCCGCTCGCACATGGCCCGGGCGAGCGCGACCCGGCCCTGCCCCTCCGCGTGATGCTCCTCGACGTAGAGGAAGTCGTTGCCGTACGCGTGTGCCTTGATGACGGGAAGCATGCGCTACCTGGTGCAGAATGCCAGCAGATGCCAGCCGAATCGCCTGACCAGCGACCGCGGCAAGGTGTTGAAGCTGCCGACGAAAACGGAGTTGTAGACGGCGCCCTTCCAACCTTTGTGCAGCCGGGATCTGACCGGAAACCGCTCGAATACCAGGCGAACGTCACAAAACAGTGTCAGCAGCCGTCGGAACTCGCCCGCGCTGTACTTTCGCATGACGGGAGCATCCTGGTGCTCGAGTCCGACCTTCATGATCTTCGACAGCAGGTTCAGCCACGAGAGGCGGTTGTAGACCTGGAACACGGCGACGCCGCCCGGCCGCAATACCCGCCGGCACTCGTTGACGAGCGCCTGCGCACTCGTGGTGTACTGAACGACGCCGTGCGCGAACACGTAGTCGAAGCTCGAGTCGGGGAATGGCAGATGCTCGCCATCCGCCACCATCAACTCGGCCGACAGTTTCTGATACTCGAAGTTGCGGGTGGCGAGATCGATGGCCGCCGGCGCGATGTCCACCGCCGTCACCTGCGCGCCTGCGCGGGCGAAGCGAACGGCGTCCACCCCGGCGCCGCAGCCGACGTCCAGCACCTTCTTGCCCCGCTGCCCGTCGAAATCGACGAGGCGCAGCAGGTGGTGGAGCTTGTCGAAGTGATACTCGTCGAGGTCGGCGAAGAACCCCGGCGTGCCCGGCGCGTGCGTGCTGATTTCGAGGTCGTGAATTCGCGTGTTCCAGTAGTGCCTGACCGCGTCGTTCGAAGACGGAGCCGAAGGTGTGGTCACGGCTGACTACTATAGAATATCGGGGGGGCGCGCGTCACGCGCCCACGCCCGCCGGAGACCTCGAGGACGCTCATGCACCGTGATCTCACTTTTCTCGCAGACCGTTCGTTCGACCTCCTCGTGATCGGCGGCGGGATCCACGGCCTCGCCGCGGCGTACGACGCCGCGCAGCGCGGACTCTCGGTCGCGCTGGTGGAGCGTGGGGACTTCGGCTCCGGCGCATCCTTCAACCATCTCAAGACGGTGCATGGCGGCCTTCGCTACCTGCAGACGGCCGACCTGAAGCGGATGCGCGAATCGATCGTCGAGCGACGGACGCTTGCGCGCATCGCCCCGCACCTCTTGACGCCGCTCCCGTTCCTGATGCCGACGTACACGAAGCTGACGCGGAGCCGCCTGGCGATGCGCGTGGCCTTCCTCGCCGACGCCCTCATCGGCAGCGACCGGAACGAGGGTGTCGTCCCTCGGCTCCACATCCCGATGGGCCACACGATTTCGCGCGCGGAATGCCTGGAGTACTTCCCCGACGTGCGGCAGTCCGGGCTCACCGGCGGCGCCCTCTGGTATGACTACCAGATGCGGAACACCGACCGGCTCACGCTGGCGTTCGCCCTCGCCGCCGATCGCGCCGGCGCCTGCCTGGCGAACTACACCGAGGCCTGCACCTCGCTCCGGGACGGCACGCGGGTCACCGGAGCCCGCATACGCGACGTCCTGACAGGGCAGGAGTTCGACGTCCGCGCCCGCATCACGCTGAACGTGGCCGGCGCAGCCGCTGGCCGGATGATGAAGACGTTCGGCGTCACGCACGCGTTCCCTCTCATCAAGGCGATGAACCTCGTCACTCGCCGTCCGATGGCAGGCCCGGCGCTCGCCTCTTCCACCAATGACGGCCGGATGCTCTTCGTCGTCCCGTGGGAGGGCCGTGCTGTCGTGGGCACGTCCCACGCTCAGACCACCTGCGGACCCGAGGATTCGGACGTGACCAGCCAGGAACTCGAGTCGTTCATCGACGAGGTGAACCAGGCGTTCCCCGCCCTTCGGCTCGACGCCAGCGATATCACGCTGGTCCACCGGGGCGTCGTGCCCGCCGTCCGCAACCGTCGCGGGGAGCTCGGCCTCCAAGGCCATATCAGAATCAGGGACCACGCGCACGACGGAGTGGAAGGTGCGGTCTCGCTGGCAGGCGTGAAGTACACGACCGGCCGCGCTGTGGCGGCAGAGGCCGTTGACGTGGTGATGCGTCGGCTCGGCCGGCGAGCCCGCGCCCGCACGGCCGACGTGCCGTTGCCTGGCGGGAACGGACCCGACGTGGAGGCGATGGTGGACGAACTCCGCCGCGTGGCCCCTCCCGGCATGGACGACGACGTGGCGCGCCAGTTGGTGACCACCTACGGGAGCGAATACCGGTCGATCCTCTCGCTGGTCGCCCTCAGCCCCACGCTGGCCCGGCGCGTGGCGCCTGGCGTCGCCGTGATCCGCGCGCAAGTCGTGCATGCGCTCCGGGCCGAGATGGCCTGCACTCTGACCGACGTGGTGACGCGCCGGGTGCCGCTGGGCGCAGCAGGTCACCCCGGGCGCGTCGTCACCGAGGGATGCAGCGCCGTCATGGCCGAGGAGCGTGTCTGGAGCCAGGCTCGGGTCGAACAGGAAGAAGCCGCCCTCGCACAGTTCTATGCGCCGGCCCGGATCGGCTGACGGGCAAAGGTCATCAGCCGCGGCTCCCGGGCTCGAGGCGCACCCGTGCGCGAAGCGCGCCGGGAGGGTTGAGGCGCGCGTCCAGCAGGTGGGTCGGCGCGACGTTGCGCAGGGCGGCCAGCATCGAGTTCTTGAGGCCCGGGTGCTCCCGCTCCAGGTCCAGCAGCAGGCGCTTGATGCGCTGACGCTGGAGGCTCAGGTCGCCGCACGACGGGCAAGAGCACCCGATGATGGGCAGTTCGCATTCCTTGGCATACGCCCGGGCCTCCGCCTCACTGACGTACACGAGCGGGCGGATCACGACGTGCGCCCCATTGTCCGACACCAGCCGGGCCGGCATCGACTTCAGGTTCCCTTCGAAAAAGAGATTGAGTAGCAGCGTCTCGATGCAATCGTCCGCCTGGTGCCCAAGCGCGATCTTCGTCGCCCCCAGCTCGCCCGCCATCCGGTACAACACGCCGCGACGCAACCGTCCGCAGAGGGAACACGGCGTGTCGCCAACGTCCAGCAGGTCCTCCATCACCTCGCCAATCGTCGTGTGCTCGATGCGGCACTCCCATCCCCGCTCCTCGCAGGTCCGGGAGATCAACGGGTGGTTGTAGCCGGCGAACCCGGAATCGACGTTCACGGCGATCAGCGAGAAGTTGATCTTTGCGCGACGACGGAGCACGTCGAGAATCTGGATCAGCGCCCAGCTGTCCTTCCCGCCGGACAGGCCCACCACGATGCGGTCGCCCTCCTCGATCAGCTCGAAGTCGCAGATCGCCTGGGTCGTCTTCTTCGCGATGCGTGTTTCAAGGGGAGAGCGATACGGCATTAGACCATCACCAACCGTTCCACAACCCGCGGCCAGGTCAGATTCGAGACAGCGCGCCAGCCCGCGTCACCCATGCGGCACGCCAGCGGCTCATCGCCCGACACCGCCGCCAGCGCCTGCGCGACCGCCTCCGGCGTGGGCGCCGTCACGAACCCCTCGACGCCGTCGTGCACGAATTCGAGGGGACCACCGCTGTCGGCGCACGTCACCACCGGCTTGCGCGACGCGAAGGCCTCCACCGTGACGAACCCATAGTCCTCGTCCTGCGCCGGAAAGCAGACCGCGCGGCATCGGGCCAGGTGATCGACCAGCGCCAGCGAGTCGATCTCGCCCGCGAGCGTGACGCGCGAGTCGAGCCCGAGCGCCCGGATGAGCGCGTCCAGTTCGCCACGCATCTCGCCGTCGCCCGCGATGACGCACCGGACGCCGGCTGCCGCCGGCTGGGCGAGCGCACGAATCAACAGGTCCATCCGCTTGAGCGGGGTCAGGCGGGAGACCGCGAAAATGTAGTCGCCGTACCCGTCGCATCGATACGGCCTCGGCGGCGGCGGCGGATGGAGCACGCAGGACGGGATGCTCCCCCATCGCTCCAGGCGTTGTTGAATCGTCCCAGAGATCACGAACAGCCGCTTCACGCGCCGGGTGAGGAAGTACCGGTCGGCCGCGTGGATCACCTGGCGCCGAACACGCTCTTTCACACGCTGAACCGGGGTGAGCGGCGCGTGGAATCCGTCCCAGAGGTCGTAGTACTCCCGCATCCGGTGCGTCAGCCAGCACACGTGCGCCTCGTGCCTGACCGCGTACGCGGGATACCGGAGCGTCACGACCTGGTCGATCCGGCCCCCGTCCTGCGCCATCCCGACATCCGTCAGCCACGCGGCCAGGTACGCCGCCGACTGCCGGCCAAAGCGGTTCTGCGGCGTGAAGACCATCTCGGCCTGGTGGCCGGCCTCGCGCAGTGCCTGGACCAGGCTGCGCGCAATGACCAGGTGGCCCCCGCCGCCAAACGGCTGGCCTGAGGTGACGACGACAATGCGGCTCATTCCGCTATCCCTGCATGTCGCGGGTGCCCACGATCCGCGCCGGAATTCCAACGGCGATCGCCCGCTCGGACACGTCGCCGCGAACCACTGCGCCGGCCCCGATGATGGCGTCGGCGCCGATCGACACGCCGTCCATGACCTTCGCCCCCGCGCCCATCCACACGCCGGCGCCCACGCTCACACCGGCCGATGTCCGCCGCTGCTGGCTGACCGGCAGCGAGGCGTCGCTCCGGTCATGATCGCCGCCGATCACGTAGCAGTAGGCCGCAAAAAGCGCATTCGCGCCAATCGTCACCCGGCTGGCGGAGAAGACCTCGCAGTTGAACCCGATGTTGACGGCATCGCCGAGCTCGATATCGCCGTTCTTGCACGAGAGGATCGTATTGCGCCCGAGGAACACACCGTCGCCGATCGTGATGCCGGCGTTCACGTCGCCCTTCGCGTCGAGCAGGCAGTTGTCGTCGATCACCACGTCATCGCCGACGCGAATCTTGTGCGGGTGCCGCAGCACCACGTTCTGGCCGAACACCACATTGCGGCCGCACGCGCCCAGCAACCGCGGGTAGAGGAGCTTTCGAAGCGCCAGGCCAAGCGCGCCCGGCACTGCCTGGGCCGCCAGCACCGTGAGTTCGTACGCGACGAGCGCGCCCAGGCCCGGACGCCCGATCACCAGGCGGGCATACTTCTGGCGCGCCGAGAGACGCCGGTCCGACAGCTGATCCTGAACGCGGGCGATCTCCGCCATCTAGAGCCACCCCTTCGCACGATACCACTCCAGCGATCGCCGTATGCCCTGGCGCAACCCGACCGTCGGCGCAAACCCGAGCTCGGCCTTCGCGCGCCCGATGTCGAACGCGCGACTCTTGGTGAAGAAGTCCACCCGGCGCCGGTAGAGCGGCGGCTCGATGCGGAGCGGCACGCAGACCGCCTCGCAGAGCGCGCCCGCCAGAGAGAACGGCCACACGGGCAGGTGCAGCGACGGAGGCGTGACGCCCGCCTCCTCGGCCACCAGCTTCACCAGCGCCGTCAAGGTTCCCACCTCACCTCCGGCCAGGATGTAGGTCCGCCCGGCCGCCGCCGGGACCGTCGCGCACAGGCGGAACCCCTCGACCAGGTCGTCGATGTATGTCAGATGGTAATAGATGTTTCCGGCGCCGAGAATCAGGAATCGACGCCGCGCGATGCCGCGGAACAGCTTCAGCAGGCGACGGTCGCCGGGACCGTAGATGCCGCTGGGCCGGGCGATGACCAGCTCGATGCCAGCCGCCTGCGCCGCCTCGCGAGCCGCACGCTCCCCTTCGAGCTTGGTTTCCTGGTACACGTCCCCGGGGCGCAACGGCGCATCCTCGTTCGCCGGCGGATGCTCGACGTCGCCGTGCACGCCAACGGTACTACAATGCACCACCCGTCGCGCGCCCGCTCTGGCGGCGGCCCACACCAGCGCGGCAACCGCCTCGGTGTTGATGGCCCGGTATTCCGAGGCCGGCACACCGACCTGCCGATAGAGGGCGGCGATGTTGTAAACGGTGACCACTCGGTCCACGGCGCGCGTTCGCGCCGCCGGGTCCTTCAGGTCTCCAACGCACACTTCTATCCCTGGAGTCGCGGCGAGATCCCCGGCACGCGCCCCGTCCCGCACCAGGACGCGCACTCGCTCCCCGCGCGCAGCCAGCGCTCGGGCCAGGTGGCCCCCGGTAAACCCGGTGGCTCCGGTGACGAGCACCCTGCCGGTCGCGTCGCTCGGCATCGGCTAACGCGCTCCTTCCCGGGTGGCGACCACCGTGACCGGCGATCCAAAAAGCCGTAGCAGCCCGAGACGCGACAGGGCGCCCTCGACTCCCGTCGTGACCCTCCTCGAGCCGATCGCCTTGTGCAGCGCGATCGGAAAGACGAACTGCCGATGGCGTGCGCGCACCGCAAACCCGTGGCGCGCCAGCTCGGCCTCCACTCCCCGGGCGCGAAAGACGCGATAGGCCTCCGTGCGGCTGCCGAAGGCTGCCGCCACGCGCCGGCCGGCAGCCTGCAGCGCCGCGACGCTGGCCAGCGCAGGGTAGTCGAACACCACCTTCTCACGCGCCACCCGACACAACTCCCCCAGGCACTGACGCCAGTCGGGTGTGTGCATCAGGACGCGGAGGCTGATCGCGGCGTCGAACGATCGGTCGGGGAACGCGAGGTGGTGGGCATCGCCCACGTCGAACCGCGCCGTCACCCCTTCGCGCTGTGCCCGTTCGCGCGCGATCTCGAGCATCTGCGGCGAGGCGTCCACGCCGGTGACCACCGCGCCTCGCCGCGCCAGAAGCAGCGCCCCGCGGCCGGTCCCGGTGCCAACGTCCAGCACCGTCGAGCCAGCGAGCCCCGGCAGGAAATCCACGAGCACCTGCTCCTGCGTCTCAGCCAGCAGCGTCCCGATCGGACCGCTGAAGCGCAACTGGTCGAAACGGCCCGCATGCGCCGGGTCGGCGTAGACCGAGTAGCTGTAGTGTTCCGCTGGAGGCCGCGATGCCGGATCGCTCGAGCTCATCGGACACTCCCCGAAACAGCCGCAGCGGGCGCCGCCCCCATCCGCGACATCGCCAGCCGTGTCTTGCCGAGGTAAGCCTGGTAGCTGTACTTCGTTTCCGCCAGCTCGTGAGCGCGTCGTCCCAGTTCACGCGCGGCGGCGGGGTCGGCCAGCGCCCGCACGATACCGGCAGCCATTCCCGTTGGTGTCGGATCGGTCAGGATCGAGACCGTGTCGTCGAGCACCTGCGTGTGCGTCAGCAGCCGGGTGGCCACGATCGGCCGGCCAGCGCGCAGATACTGGTAAATCTTCAGTGGCGTGTTGGTCCCTGTGCTCCTCGGCGAGACGAGCACATCGGCCGCGTCGAGAAACAGCGGAATCTCCTCGGCGGGCCGCTCGCCGGCGAAGATGATCACGGCCTCCACGCCCGCCCGTCGCGCCAGGTCACGCGCCTTAGCCACCTGCTCTGGATGGCCTCCGGCGAGAAGAAAACGGACGTCCTGGCGCTCGGCGTTCACTCGCGCCGCCGCCTCGAACAGCAGGTCCAGTCCCTGGTAGGCCTCGAACGTGCCCGTGTAGACGACCAGCGGTGTGCTGTCGTTCAGGCGGAACTCGGTGCGAATCCGCGCGCCCTCGCCCGCGACCGGGGAGTCGCCCGACCCCGGCGCGTTCTCGATGAGCACCGGATCGGCGGCGGGGTCCACCATCTTTACGGTGTCCCCCAACTGCGGACAGATCACGATCACGACGCGCGACTGACGGATGAACAGGCGCTCCAACCCCTGGAAGATCGCCTTCAGCACCCGCGATCGGCTGAACGAGAAGTTCGACAACTGCTGCGGGAGGCTCGAGTGCATGTCGTACAGGTGCGGCCGCCTGAAGATCCACGACAACACCACCCCGATCGCCGCTCCCTCTTCGTGCGAATGGATGGTGTCGAAGCCCCCCTCGAGGGCGTGCCTGAGCGCGGTGAATGCCAGAGTGGCGTCCAGCGCGAGCTTGGCCAGCGACGGCCCGATCTTGACGCGGGTCACCCACGGCGGCCGAGCGCAGCGGAACACGCGCAGGCCCGGCATCGACACGTCACGCCCGAACGGATAGGTCACCAGATCGACGGTATGGCCGAGGTCGGTGAGCGCCCGAATCCGATGAAATTCGCTGAACGGCGTCCCCCGGGGCTCGAAGAACGGCTCCGGAGCGATCATCAGTATGTGCATGGGCAGATCGAACCCGACGCCTGCAGGACGGGGGACTGAAAGAAGCCGGGATTTGAGGAACTTAAAACCTGTCAATTATAACCGAACCCGGCCGATCGTACGGGTTGCTCCAGCGAAAGGCCACAGTGAGGCGCCGCCGCGGCCCGGCGCAACTGGACGACCATCTGGTCGCTGTGTCGCTTCTCCGACACCTGGCCTTCAGGTCGCGCGTGCGTTTGTCCTGAAATCGGGCATTATCGGCCGCCGCCGCCGGGCACGAAGCTTGCCTCTGCCGAAGCGAGGCGGTACCAGGTACCGAGGAGGTCACATGTCCACAAATTCGATCGATTCCACGTCCGCAACGACGATCCAGAGCCTGGCCCGCACCATCATGCAGGAGTTCGACGCCAACCACGACGGCCAATTCTCCTACGACGAATTCGCCACCTTCCTCGATGGTTTTGCTCAGACGATCACTGGGCAGAAGACCACCGCAGCCCGACCCGCGTCCGCGGCATCCCCGACCACGGCCACGGCCACGGCCACCAGCCTGTTCCTGACGGCCAACGGAGCCTCGTCAACCGCCGCGGCGTCCGCCACCGCGTTCCGCGATCGGATGCTCGGTTTCGACTACGGCCGATTCGAAAGCGCGAAGGGTTCCCTGAAGTACGACGCCGCAAACCTCATGCAAGGCATCGACCCCAGCGCGCCGGGCGCCATGCAGAAAACCTTCGAGCAGATGCAGAAGCTCCACCCCGGGGCGGTGTCACTCGACAAGGATGGCAACCTCATGCTCGACGGAACGGCCGACGGCTACATTGGCGTGCGGCCGCTGAACCGGTCCGAGAACTGGGACAACGCTCCGAGCGGCTACGTCTGGCAGTGGATGGCCTACAACGAGGCTCACCCGGGACCCAACGGCGAGAAATCCTGAGGCTCCGGCCCCCCCGTTTCCGCGCTTCCCCGTCCTACCACTCCCCCGTCGGCAGGTGGACACCTCCACCTGCCCATGGTACCCTCTTCACTTTGTCCAACTTCTGGTCGCCGCCGGATGGCGGCCTGTTTGCCTTCGTCATCTGCCGATGGACTCTGACGTTGTGACCGCCCGGCCGCACTCCCGAGGCCGCCACCTTCTGGTCGTGGCACTGAAGCTCCTTGTCAGCCTTGGCCTCCTGACACTGCTGTTCTCGCACACGGACCTGAGCAGCCTCTGGCGGAATGTCCGCCATGCGTCGTTCCCATTGGCGCTGACGGCGCTGGGGCTCTACCTGCTGCAGATGCTCGTCGCCACCTGGCGATGGAACGTCTTGCTGGTCCCGCAGGGGATCGAGGTCGGCCAGCGGCGCCTGCTGTCGTCGTACCTGGTCGCCACGTTCTTCAACAACTTCCTGCCGAGCAACATCGGCGGCGACGTGATTCGCATTCGTGACACGGCAGGCCCGGCGCAATCCCGGACGCTGGCCGCGACGATCGTCCTGATCGATCGGGGGATAGGGCTGATGGCGCTGGTGCTCGTGGCCGCTGTGGGCGCCACGGCCGCAGGCGGGGCAGGAACCGTGCCGGTCCTTCCGTCCTGGCTCTGGGCGGGATTCCTGCTCGCCACCCTCGTCTCGGCCCCGGCGATCATCGCGCCGGCGGGCGTCGCCAGGCTCCTGCAACCGCTCACGGTCTTCCACCCCGAGTGGGTCGGCGGCCGGATCACGCGCATCACCGATGCGCTCGGACGGTTTCGCGAGCGGCCGGCGTCACTGTTCAACGCGTTCGCCGGCGCGGTGCTCGTGCAGGCGCTGCTGGTCCTGTTCTACGTGGCCGTCGCGCACAGTTTGAACATTCCGATCTCGGTCTCGCACATGGCCGTGATCGTTCCGATCTCGTTCGTCGTGCAGATGCTGCCCGTATCCGTGAACGGGTTCGGCGTGCGCGAAGCCACCTTCTCGTTCTATTTCAGCCGGCTGGGCCTGCCCATCGAATCGGCGATGGCGCTCTCGCTCGGTTCAACCGCCCTGGTGATGCTCTTCTCGTTGTCCGGAGCCGCGGTCTATGTGGCCCGGCGCCCGAAGCCCGGCCTGAACTGAAGCGCTACTTCTGCTCCGTCGCCTGCATGTTGAGCAGCACGCCCAGGTAGCGGCGGTCCTCCGACCCGGGATAGGCGTTCATCGGGACCAGGCCCGCTGACGCTTTGACCGACAGGACGTGGCCGTAGCCGCGGTCCGCGAAGACTCCACCCCTTGAAGCCATCAGGACATCGACCGGCACGCCCGGCGTCAGGTTGAGTGTCACGCTCCGGCCTTCGAACGAAGCCCAGACCGTGTTGGGAACCTGTGACGACAGCGTCAGCCGCAGACTCGCGAGCGGCACCTTCGTGCGAATCAGGAGGTCGGTCCGACGCTGGGCCGTGACCCAGATCCCGGCCGGCTCGGGCGGGTAGATGTTCTCGTCGAGCAAGTACAGCGAGAGTTCCGGATCCTTCCCGAATGGCAGCCGACACCGGAACCGATCCAGGTTGATCGGCAAATCGTTCACCATCGTCAACTCGATCGGCAGTGCGCGAACCATCCCGTGGTCCGCATTGCGCCACGGTGTCTTCGACGCGTAGAACGGGTTGACGAGGGACTGGGCCATGAACATCGCCCCGCCAGTCCAGGCGACCATGGCTGGTCGGAAGGAACCGAGCGACGGCACCAGAAAGAACAACGCCGGATAGAAATTCAAAAAATAGCGATTGCCGGGCGGGCCGCCGCCGCCGGCCCAGCTGTACGGTAGAAAGATCAGGGTCGCCAAGGTCGAACCCGCGACCCCCGCCAGGACGAGCACCTGCCAGAGACGAATCTCACGCCGCTTCCAAATCCACAGGAGCAGGACGACCGCACCGGGGAAGAAATACGGAACAAACCCGGTGTGACGTCCGAGCGCGAAGTAGTAGATGTTACGCGCCAGGCGCGGCAGGAAGACTCCCGGCTCGAGGACGTTCTCGCTATCGGCGTCGTTGGTGACCATGGAGTGGCCGCCGCGAGCCGTCTCAAATGTCGCATCCGGACCGGCGAAGGGGAACCACGTGTAGAAGACCTTGCGATGCTCGCCACCCTGGTAGTTGAATTCGCCCGAGACCGCGGCGTTCACGCTGAACAGCCCAGCCACCGTCGCGACGAACACGAGGGCGGCCAGCAGGCCGACCAGCCATTTTCGCCGCCACCAGAGCAACAGCACCAGCGGCCCAACCAGCAGCACGTTGAGCGGCTTGGAGAAGGTGACCACACCAAGGAGAATGGCGGCGGCCACGTCGCTGCCGCGGCCGCGCAGGAATGCCGCAACCCGGCCCGGTGCGGGCGGTGCTACTTCCTTGTACAGCCATAGAAAATACGCGTAGAACACCAGCGCGAGGTTGACGATCTCCGGCGTGTACCAAACCAGGTAGATTGGGACGATGGACGCGCCAAAGAACACCAGCGTGAACGCCATGGCCATCCCGCTCGGAGCCCGGGCCAGAGCGAATCGATACCCGCAGAACGCCACCCCTGCCAGAATCAGCACGTTGAAGACGAGCAAGCCGTTCAGGCCCATCAGCCGAACGAATGGTGCCGCCATCACAGCGTGAATGAACGCCTTTCCGTAGTACAACTTGTCGCCCGGTGCATCCGCCCACCACACGAACCGGACGAACGGCGGGCTCGGCAGGACCTCGAGCCTCAACATCTTCCCGCGCTTCAGGAAAATGCCGTCCGGGCTCACCCTGTAGAAGGCCCAGAAGCGATCGAGATCCTTTCGCTCGAACGTCAGGTCGCCATCGTAGGCGACACTCAACGCCATCGAGACGTATGTCGCTTCGTCGCCTTTGATGGGGGGATATCCGGCAATCGGATCGACCGTCAGCCCCGCCCACAGGCAGAGCACCAGCAGAAGGGAGGCGAGCACGAGTTCGCCCCGCATCCGGCCGGATGCGACATGGGGCACCGTGGGGCCTTCGTGCCGGTCGGAGGGTACGTCATGTGTCGGCATCACGGCCGTATAGTATGCCAGATTCCCGAAGCCGGCGGCAGGCACGAAGCACTGGGCCACGCCGCTCACTCGATCGATCATGAGGTATGCTGTTTTGCAGCGATGGCGAACCACGGTATCCCCTTCGATGAACGCGGCGGCCGTCTGCGAGGCGCGCTGGATCTTCTGAGCGGACGGTACCCGGGTTTCATGTTCGGCGCCGGCCTCGGCGCTTACCTGCCGGTGTTTCATTTCCACGAGGTGACGGTCGAGTATCTGGAACCGCGTCTGCGGTTCCTTGCCGAGAACGACTACTCCACGGTGGTGTCGGAAGACATCTCGAACCTGGTGCGGCACGGCCGCCATCCCGGCCCCCGCTCGGTTTCCCTGGCATTCGACGATGCGCACGCGTCGTTCTGGACAATAGCGGCTCCGCTGCTCCGGCGCCACGGCATGCGCGCCATCGTCTATGCCATCCCCGCGCGGATCGAAGAGGCGAGCGCGGCTCGACCGACGCTGGACGACAATCCCGACCTGGCGGAGCAACCCGTATCCGGCCCGCCCTTCGTGACCTGGCCCGAACTGCAGCTGCTGCACGCCTCGGGGATCGCCGACGTGCAGTCGCATACCTGGTCGCATTCGATGGTCTTCTCCGAGGACCGCCTCGTCGGCTTTGTCGCACCTGGCTATACCGACACACGGCCTCTGAACCGGCCGCTGATCTCGAACGTCGGGCTGCCAGAATGGGCCCAGCCGACCGCCCTCGGAACGCCCATCTACGCGCACCGGTCCCGCATGTCGGATTGCCTGCGTTTCTTCCCGGATCCGGCAGTCATCGAACGGTGCAGGGCGGTCGTCGGCGCAGCGGGAGGCGCCGCGTTCTTCGCGCGACCGAAGTGGTCGAGTGAGTTGATCGCGACGGCGAACGAAAGCGCGGGACGCACGGAGTCGCCCGCCGAACGGGAACGAGCTGTCCTCGAAGAACTGAGCCGCAGTCGGTCGGAGCTCTGCGACCGCCTGGGGACCACGTCCGTTCGGCACATTTGCCTGCCGTGGGGCGTGGCCGGAGAGGTGACACTGGAAGCGCTCCGGCGCACGGGCTATGAGACTGCCTTCTCGAACCGACTGGCCGGCTCTTTTGCGGTGAGCGCCGGCGACCATCCCTATCGGCTCAAGCGGTTGCACAGCCGGTTCCTCATGCACCTGCCCGGCCGTCGTCGGACGCTGGTTGGAGGCTGGTTGGGCCGCTGACCCACGATAGCCGGGCCGGCGCGAAGCGCTGCCGGTTCATGGCGCGGCGGCTGGCGAACGCCTGCTGGCGGGGGGGTCCGCTGGTGGCGGTGCAGCCGATTCGTTATAGTGGGGCAGTGGCGACCCTGGCTGGTCAGATTCCCGAACTTGGCAACCTCGAAGCGAATTTCTGTTTCGTGCAGAGGACAGGATGCCTGACGCTTGGCGCCGAAGTCCTCGAGATCGGCACGGGCACCGGCAGCCTGCTCCATCACTTGCGCGAGGCCGGACACTGCGTGCGCGGCGTGGACATCAGCGAGGATCTGATTCATGCTGCCGAGAAACGGTATGGGCGGCTTCCGATCACGCTCGGCGACGGTCGCCTCCTCCCCTTCCCGGATGCGACGTTCGACCTCGTCCTGAGCTTTGACGTCTTCGAACACATCCCGGACAGTGACGGCCACCTGCGCGAGGTGCGTCGCATCCTTCGTTCCAATGGCACCTATCTGTTGATGACGCCGAACAAGTGGACCAACGTGGTGTTCGAGACCGTGCGGTGGCGAAGCTTCACCCGCTTCCGTCAGGACCACTGCTCCCTGCACAGTTACCGGGAACTCCGTCATCGTCTGGCCAGGAACGGGTTCGGCGTGCGGTTCCACGACATCCCGGTGGTCAACGCGTTCTTCCGGCGGAAAGTGCGGGAGTACACGGGGCCGGTCGGACTCTGGTTTCTCGCGCTCTTCAATCCTGACCGACTGCCAATGCCCTTCCGCACCAACTTCTTCGTTGAGGCAAGACGCCTTGAACAGCAGGATGCGTCACGAGTCGGTCGTTGACGGCCCTGGCCGTGTCAGGTTTCGTTGCGCGCGCCGCCCTTTCCTTGCGTTGACAGTCTTACGTTACACCTTACGTCGACAGCCTTGACCTTCGTCGATGGCTTGGGCTAATCTGGCCCGTTGTCCAACCGGCCGCAGAGGTCGGACGTCGTTCTCCGAGGTACAGGATGCCCGGCTTCCCCGCCGATGTGGCCGTTGCCATCGTCTCCCACAACAATTTGAAGCCGCTGGCGGGAACCCTCGAGTCGCTGGCCGCGGCCGGCTGCCCTCCGTCGCAGATCGCCGTGGTCGATGTTGCCAGTACCGACGGCACCGGTGAGTGGTTGAAGAGCACGTGGTCCGGCGTGACCGTCCATCGGCTGGAAAAGAACGATGGACCGAGCCCGGGTCGGAACGTCGGCATTCTCCGGGCCGACAAGCCGTTTGTGTTCCTGATGGACGCCGACGTCGTGATTCGACCCGACACGGTACAGCTTCTCAAAGCCGCGATGGATGCCGATCCGTCGGTCAAGATTGGCAGCCCGATCGTTGTTCATGCAAGTCGACCGGACACCATCCAGTACGCCGGCGGCGCCCTGCATTACAT
Organism: Acidobacteriota bacterium; assembly: GCA_025363775.1. GTDB lineage: Bacteria > Acidobacteriota > Vicinamibacteria > Vicinamibacterales > Fen-181 > FEN-299. The sequence continues at coordinate 15,806 of JANYLG010000028.1, forward strand.
CTGCGAGGCGGTCAATCCCTGGCTCGACAGACCGCTGGCCCTGCGCGGCACGGAACCGCGCGACATTGGCGCGGCACCCACCTGTGCGCTGCTTCTTGACCGCGCGGCAGCCATCGACATCGGCCTGTTCGACGAGCGGTATTTCATCGGCAAGGAAGACGGCGACTTCACCCACCGGTGCAAGATGGCCGGCCACACGATGCTGGAACTGCCTGCGGCGCTGGTGCTCCATCACAGCCGCCCTCGCGGGACGTGGTTGTTCTACTACCAGATCCGCAACCGTTGGCACTTCATGCTGAAGAACTATCAGATCAGCACGTTGCTGCTGATTGGCCCGCCGCTCCTGATCCACGAGCCCCTGCAGGCCGTGGTGCTTTTCGCGAAGGGCCACGGCCTGGTGTACCTGAAAGCCTTGTGGGGTCTCGTGAAGCTGTTGCCGTCCCTGCCCCGCGACCGGGCGCTCGCCAACCGCATCCGGCGGCGTCCTGACGCGGAGTTGCTCGTCGCCGGGCCGCTCATCATTCGCCAGGACCTCGCCTCGAACTTCTTCGTCCGTCATGGTCGTGCGCTGTACGAGGGCTTTCTCAACGGCTATTGGCGCCTGCTGCAGAAGACGGTGCTCTCTCGATGACTCGCCCGCGCGTGCTCGTCCTCACGACGTACTACCATCCCGTCCTGGGCGGCGCCGAGACGAACGCGATGCAGTTGGCCTGCGGCCTGCACCGCCGCGGGTTTCCGGTCCAGGTCGTGACCAAACGCGTGAGCCGCGACCTGCCCGTGCACGACGTGGTGAAAGACGTGCCGATCACGCGCCTGCTCCCCGTCGGGGACCGGACCGGCGCCGGAAAGTGGCAGTTCCTCCCCTTCGCCTTCAGCGCGCTACTCGCGCGACGGGCGTCGTATGACGTCATCTGTTGCGTGGACTACCGCGGAATCGGCATCGCGGCCATTGCCGCGGGCCGGCTGCTTCGCCGCCCGGTTTTGGTCCAGGCAGAAACAATCGGCGTGTTGTCCTGTTCGGGCTGGAATCTGACGCTGGCGGCGAAAGGCGTCAACCCGAACAGCCGCCTCGTCGCACTCGCCAAGTGGCCGGTGCGCT
>JANYLG010000031.1 GCA_025363775.1 Acidobacteriota bacterium
GCCCTCATCGAGGTGGAAGCGCTGCCGCAGCAATTCGGCGTCCGCGCGGTCCTTCAGTCTCACCGTGTCGCGCTTCATCCGATACAGCGTTTCTGGCGTGGCCACCGTGACGGTCAGCGCACCGAAGGCGACGCGGCTGGACTTCACGTCGTCGAAACGGAACGCGTCCCCGAGACGGGTGAGCAGATCCAGATGGAAGGAACCGACAGGCGGCACGTACTGCACGGCCGGATAGTCACCCAAGAGATCGGACGCCGAGATCTCTTCGATCGCGGGATCGTCGAAGACGGCCCGCAGTGCGCGCTTCAAGCGATCGATGTTGTCGGTCTCGGGTGCGACGAAGAGATCGAGATCCTCGGTGAATCTGGCCAGGCCAAGCAAATTCAGCGCCGCTCCGCCGATCACGACATACCGGACGCCCTCACGCTCCAGCGCCTCGAGTACGTGCTGTACTGCCTCGTAATCCATCGCAAGCCCTTCCCGCCGACAGTATAGCGCCGTCGGGACTGCCCGCCATACCGGTCGATCGGAAGTCAGAGTCCAGACGTGGGGACCTCAGTGACAACGTTTCCGAGTCGAGACAGTTGCTTGGAAGGTCAGCAGGCTGCTGGAGGACAACTCGCAAGCTCTTCTGAACGCGGACTCCTGAGGAGTCACGCTGTCAGAACATCCCGAGCTGGAGCTTCGCAACGTCCGACATGCGGTCGGTCGTCCAGGCCGGCTCCCAGACCACTTCCACCGACGCGTCGGCCACGCCTTCGACCTCCCGGACCTTGCGCTCGACCTCGAGCGGGAGCGACTGGGCGGACGGGCAGGCGGGAGCGGTCAACGTCATGCGGATGTGGACCCGCCGGTCGGCGTCGATGTCGATGTCATAGACCAACCCGAGCTCGAAGATGTTCACCGGGATCTCGGGGTCGTAGACGGAGCAGATCGCGTCGATGATGCGCGGGCGGAGGGACAAGGACAGGACTGGATCGGTCATGGTGCGTTCCTCACTGTGGTTTCAAAACCCGAACTGTCGCACTTCGGGTCCTGTCGGCGAGCAGCCCCACCCGTCCTCGGCGCCAAGTGCACTTGCCACGTGAGTGGCGCCTGCGCGGCGGGCGCCCTTCGACGTCGCTCAGGGCGTGGTGAGCCGCGCCGAACCACGTGGCGCCCCGCTCGCCGCCACCCGCCTGCGGGTTTTGAAACCAGTTCCGGTTCGCAGCGCCCGAGTCTCACTCGGTGCTGACAGCGGTGTCCTTCGACTCGAGCGCGGCGTGGAGCGTGTGCCACGAGAGGCTGGCGCACTTGACGCGGGACGGGAACTCGCGGACGCCGCAGAACACCGTGAGCTTGCCCAGGCTCTCCTCGACGGCCTGGTCCACGCCCGACGTCACCATCTGGCGGAACTCCTCGAAGAGGCGTTCGGCCTCGGCCACACTCTTGCCCTTCACCGCGTCGGTCATCAGCGACGCCGAGGCACGCGAGATCGCGCAGCCGGCTCCCTCGAAGCTGACACCGCGGATGACGCCGTCGGCGACGTCCACGTGCACCGTGAGGCGGTCGCCACAGAGCGGGTTGTGCCCGTCGGCGTTGTGGTTGGCCGCAGCCAGCGGCCCGAAGTTCCGCGGCCGCTTGTGGTGGTCGAGGATCACTTCCTGGTAGAGCTCTCTCAGGTCGGACATCAGCCGAACATCTCCCGCACTCGCGCCAGCGCGTCCACGAAGCGGTCCACTTCCTCGCGCGTGTTGTAGAACGCGAACGAGACGCGGGCCGTCGCCGGAACGCCCAGGCGGTGCATCAGGGGCTGGCAGCAGTGGTGCCCGGTCCGGATCGCCACGCCCTCATGGTCGAGGACGGTGCCGATGTCGTGCGGATGGGCGGAACTCATGACGAACGACACGATGCCAGCTTTCCCCGGCGCGCGGCCGACGAGCGTCACGTCGGGGAACCCGGACAGCCGCTCCTCGAGGTAGCGCGTCAGCGCCGCCTCGTGCGCGGCCGCGGCAACACGATCGAGGCCATTCAGGTACTCGATCGCCGCCGCCAGACCGATCGCCCCGGCGATGTCCGGCGTCCCGGCCTCGAACTTCGCAGGCAGCGTGTTGTAACGGACTTCCTCGAGGGTCACCGAGCTGATCATATCCCCGCCGCCCTGCCAGGGCGGCATGTGGTCCATCAGCGCGGCTTTGCCGTAGAGGACGCCAATCCCGGTCGGCCCGAACAGCTTGTGCCCCGAGAACGCGTAGAAGTCGCAGTCGAGCGCGCCGACGTCAACGGCCATGTGCGGCACCGCCTGCGCGCCGTCGAGCAGCACCGGGATGCCGCGCGCATGTGCGAGGCGCACGATGTCCGCCACCGGGTTCACCGTGCCGAGCGCGTTCGACACGTGACCGAGCGCGACCAGGCGGGTGCGGTCGCAAAGCAACCTCTCGTACTCGTCCATCCGCAACTCGCCAGCGTCCGTGATCGGCACGACGCGGAGCCGCGCCCCGGTGGCCTCGCACGCCATCTTCCAGGGCACGAAGTTCGAGTGGTGCTCCATCACCGACACGACGATCTCGTCGTCGGGCTTCAGCGCCGGGCGGGCGTAGGAGTGCGCCACCAGGTTGACGGCCTCGGTGGTCCCGCGTACGAACACGATCTCGCGCGACTCGGCGGCGTTCAGGAAGCGTCGAACGGCCTCTCGCGCCCCCTCGTAGGCCGCCGTCGCACGCTCGCTGAGCAAGTGAACGCCACGGTGGATGTTGGCATTGTCCGCCAGGTAGTAGTTCGAGATCGCGTCGATGACAGATGTCGGCTTCTGGGCCGTCGCGGCGTTGTCCAGGTACACCAGGGGCTTCCCGTAAATCTGCTGCTGCAGGATCGGGAAGTCGCGGCGGACAGCAGCGACATTGAAAGGAGCAGGCCTGAAGGCCTGCTCCACCGCCGCGACTTCGGCGGCGTGCCCGTTGACCTGCTCCACCGCGGAGCCGTTGGCGGCATGCCCGTTCATGCGAACACCTTCTCTGACAGCGTGTCGGCCAGCCTGCCGGCCAGCAGCCTGTCGAGTTCGGCGCGAACGGGCTCGAGCGCCATGCGGCTCGTCACGTCCGTCGCAAATGCCCGCACCAGCAGGCTGCGCGCGTCGTCGAGGCCGATGCCCCTGGCGCGCAGGTAGAAGAGCGCCTCTTCGCTCAACTGGCCGACGGTCGCGCCGTGCGTGCACTTCACGTCGTTGGCAAAGATCTCGAGCTGCGGCTTCGTGTTGACCTGCGCGTCGTCGGAAAGCAGTAGCGTCTTGTTCGTTTGCTTCGCGTCGGTCTTCTGGGCGTCGGGGCGAACGCGGATCCGCCCGTTGAACACGCCGCGTGCGCGGCCGTCGAGAATTCCCTTGTAGATCTCGTGACTGGTGCCGTGCGGCATGGCGTGGTCGATCTCGGTGTGATTGTCGATCAATCGGACGCCGTCGGCGAGGTAAAGGCCGTTCAGCGTGCAGTCGGCGCCCTCGTCGCCGAGCACCGCCACCGCGTCGTGACGGGCGATGAGGCCGCCAAACGCGATATTGTGCGAAGAGGACGTGCTCGACCGGCCGAGTTGGAACTGCGTGTGGCCGATGTGAAACGCCGACTCGCTCTCGCGCTGCAGCCGGTAGTGATCGACCCCCGCGCCCGCGCCGACCACGATCTCCGTGACGGCGTTGGTGAAGCCGCGGGAGGGGCCAATGCCTGCGAACGTCTCGATCACGCGCGCCTGGCTGTTGCGCCCGATCAGCACCAGCACTCGCGGGTGCGAGACGGACGGAGCCGGGGTGACCGTGGACAGGAACAGGAGCTGGATCGCCTGATCGACCACCGTATTGTCCGCCACCACGACGAGGGCGCCGTCCTCGAACAGCGCCGTGTTGAGCGCCGCGAACGGGCGCTCCGTGAAGTTCAGGTGCCGGCCGAGGTACGGCTCGAGGCGCGCAGGGTCGCGCTCGAGGGCATCGGCCAGCGTCGTTGTCGTGACACCGGGCAGCGGCGTGTCGAGCGTGGACAGCTCGCGCGAATACCGCCCGTTGACGAACGCCACGAGCGGGCCGCCGATGCCGGGCACCACGAACCGCGCGGCTGCCTCCTCAGCCACGGCCACCGGCGGGGCCGACACGAATGAATTGTCTGCAATGGGCGCGACGTTGGTGAACCGCCACTCCTCGTCCCTCGTGGTCGGAATCCCGAGCCGCTCGAATGCGCCTGCGGCGGAACGGCGTATCGCGCGCAACCAGGCGGGCTCGTGCGCACGCCCGCCCTCGAGGCGGTCGAACGCCGTCAGATAGCTGCCGACGGAGCCTCCCGATGTCGTGAGTGTCGCCATGGTCTCATGTCCTTCGCGTCCAGCACTGTCTCTCGCGGGCTGTCTCTCGCGGGCCTGAAGGCCCGCGCTACAAACCGCGCTACAAACCCGAGCGACAAGGCCCGCGCGACATCTCCGCGCGACACCTTCGCGCGACACCTCCGCGCGACAGCTCCGCGCGACAAACCCCACCTACACCTCCGCGCTGCCTGACCGTTCGCGTCAGGCTCGTTCGAGCGCGGTCTCAATCCACCCATAGCCCTTGTCCTCGAGTTCTAGGGCCAGTTCCTTCCCGCCGGAGCGGACGATGCGGCCCTCGGAGAGGACGTGGACGTAGTCGGGGACGATATAGT
>JANYLG010000045.1 GCA_025363775.1 Acidobacteriota bacterium
GCGAGAGCAAGCAGGCAACCGATGGGAGATTCGTGGAAATCGTGGGGCACTACAACCCGCGCACGGTCCCGGCGACGGTGACCGCGAAACCCGAGCGGATCGCTCACTGGCTGAAGGCCGGTGCGCGTCCCTCGCAGACCGTCCGCACGCTGCTGGCGAACCACCTCACCAAACAGCCGGAGGCTGTGGCCGCCGGGGCGCCGCAGGCGACCGCGCAGTGAGCCAGGCTCGCGACGTTGTCGAGGTCATCGCCCGCGCCCTCGTGGACGAACCTGAGGTGGTGCAGGTGACGGAGACCGAGCACCGCGGCGTGGCCGTGATCGAGTTGTTCGTGGCGCCCGACGATCTCGGGCGGGTGATCGGCCGCATGGGACGGACGGCGTCCGCCCTGCGGACCCTGGTGGGGGTGACGTCGGAGTATCACGACTTCGACGCGACACTCGAAATCCGGGAGCCGCCGGCCTAGGCCTCGTCATGGCTGACGCCGACTGGGACGACTATGCGGTTGTGGGCCGGGTCGCGCGGGCTCACGGGAACCGCGGGCAGGTCATCGTCAACCCGGAAACCGACTTTGTCGAGGAACGGTTCCGGGTTGGCGCCGAGTTGTGCGCGAAGCGCGCCGACCGCGTCGAACGGGTGCGGGTCACCGCCATGCGGATCCACCTCGGGCGGCCGGTCATCGCCCTGGATGGCGTGGACACGATGAACGATGCAGAGGCGCTGGCGGGCGTCGAGTTGCGCGTGCCGGTGTCGGAGCTCGAACCGCTGCCGGCCGGCACCTTCTATCGTCACGATCTCGTCGGGTGTCGCGTGGAGACGACGAGTGGTGAGTGGGTCGGCGAGGTGGCGCTCGTCGAAGGCGAACTTGGCGCGAGCCGGCTGGTCGTGAAGGGGCCGGGTGGGGAAGTGCTGATCCCGCTGGTTCAGGCCATCTGCGTCGCCATCGATATCGCGGTCCGGCGGATCGTGGTCGATCCGCCTGAGGGGCTGCTTGAAGTGAATCGCCGGACGTGAAGTTCGATATTGTCACGATCTTTCCCCGGATGTTCGACAGCCCGACCCGCGAGGGCATTCTGGGGCGGGCCATCGAACGGGGATTGGTGGACCTGAAGGTCTTCGACCTCCGCGACTTCACCGACGATCGGCACCGGACGGTGGACGACGTGCCCTATGGCGGCGGCCCCGGGATGGTGTTCAAGCCGGCGCCGCTGTTCCGCGCGGTCGATCACGTGCGCGAGACACGTGGCGAGCCGGCGGCGGTCGTGCTCACGTCGCCGCAGGGAAAGCCGTTTTCCCAGGCGGACGCGGTTCGACTGAGTCGCGCGGGCCATGTCGTGGTCCTGTGCGGCCGGTACGAGGGCGTGGACGAGCGGGTCCGCGACCAGGTGGCGACCGAGGAAATATCGATCGGCGACTACGTCCTCACCGGCGGCGAGCTGCCGGCGCTGGTGATGCTCGACGCGGTCGTCAGGTTGCTGCCTGGTGCCGTGGGTGATGAGCAGTCGGTCGAGTGGGATTCGTTCACGCGCGGGTTGCTCGACTACCCGCACTACACGCGGCCAGCCGAGTTCCGCGGCTTCAAGGTGCCGGACGTGTTGCTCTCGGGGCATCACGCGCAGGTCGGGCGCTGGAGAAAGCGGCAGGCGGTAACGCGAACTCTGGCGAGGCGGCCGGAACTGCTGGCCACCGCCGAGTTGGACGACGAAGAGCGCGCCATTCTGCGCGAGCTGATGCAGGATCGAAGGGGCGACCGGCCGGTCGCCTGAACACGACGGGAGGAGAACGACAATGCGGGCGATTGAAGCGATTGAGGGCGGGCAGTTGAAGGAACGGCCCCAGATGAAGTCTGGCGACACGGTCCGCGTGCACGTGAAGGTCCGTGAAGGCGACAAGGAACGGATCCAGGTGTTCGAGGGGATCGTGATCGGCATGCACCGCGGCAGTGCGCGCGCTACCTTCACGGTTCGCAAGGTGTCGTTCGGCCAGGGCGTGGAGCGCATCTTCCCGCTGCACTCGCCGATCATCGACCACGTGGACATCGTCCGGTCGGCCCGGGTCCGGCGTGCGAAGCTCTATTACCTGCGCGAACTGAAGGGCAAGGCCGCGCGCATGAAGGAAACCAAGCGCACGGCGTAGACGGTTTCGCCGAAGGCAGAATTGAGAATTGAGCCTGTGAAATGGCGGGGGGGCCATGCCGCGACCGCTTGCCACCCGTACCATTGAGAACGTCCTGCGACGGATGGGGTTTGTCCGCATCGCCGGCTCGGACGAAGTGGGGCGAGGCTGTCTGGCCGGCCCGGTGATGGCCGGCGCGGTCATCCTCGACCCGGACGTTCACATCCCGGGCCTGCGCGACTCCAAGCTCCTGACCGCACCTGAGCGTGAGCGGCTCTGCGACCAGATCAAGCGCCACTGCCTCGGATGGTCGGTGGCCGTGGTGGAACCAGGGGAAATCGACCGGCTCAACATCCACCGGGCGTCGCTCCAGGCCATGCGCGCGGCCGTCATGGCGCTCATTCCCCTACCGGACCTCGTCCTGGTCGATGCCTTCCGGATCCCGGATCTGATGATGGCCCAGCGGGGCATCATCCACGGCGACGTCCGGTGCGCGGCCATTGCCGCCGCCTCCATCGTTGCCAAGGTAGTGCGGGACACGCTCATGTGCCAGCTTCACGCGACGGATCCCCGCTATGGATTCGACCGGCACAAGGGGTATGCGACCCGGGATCACCTGCATGCGGTGTCGAGATTCGGGTATTCCCCCGCCCATCGTCGATCGTTCCGCCCGGCGTCGCTCTTTGATACGATCGAATGTGCGCCGGGATCTGCGGAAGACCCGTCGTTCGGCCGATAGTTCAGGCAGAGTCTGCTGTCTCGTTCGTCCTTATTCCTTGACCAGTTGAGAGGCACGGTGGCCATCGACCGCGACGCCACGCTTCGGAAAGCCGAGAAGTTCCTGCGGCAGGGTCGTCTTGACCAGGCGATTGCCGAATACGGAAAGGTCATCCAGGAACAGCCTCGGGATTGGAGCACCGTGAATGCCGTAGGCGACCTCCTTGTCCGCGCGGGGCAACTGGAGAGCGGGGTCGAGCATTTCACCCGGCTTGCCGATCATTTCTTCGACGAAGGCTTCCTCCCGCGGGCTGCGGCGGTCTACAAGAAGATCCTCAAACTCAAGCCTGACGAAGAACACGCCGCCCTCCGGGGGGCGGAGATCTCCGAGCGCCAGGGACTCCTGGCCGACGCGAAGATGGCGCTGGCCCAGGTGGCCGACCGCCGGCTACGGCGTGGCGACAGGCGCGGCGCGGCGGAAATCCATCTGAAGCTGGGCTCGCTGGACCCGGCCGACCTGACTGCCGGCGTCTCCGCCGCCAAGGCTGCCGCCGAGCTCGGGGACGTCGCCGGCGCGGTTCGGCGATTGGTGGATCTGGCCGCAGAGTGCCACCGCAAGGGCAAGGTTTCCGAAAGCCTGCAGGCGCTCGACGAGGCCGTCAGGATCGACCCGGACAACCGCGAGGTCAAGGCGGACCTCGTCGCACGGTTCATGGAGTCGGGGGACCTGGAGCGTGCGACGGGCTATGCGACTTCGTCGCGCGAATTCAAGGCGATCGCAGCGGATTACTACGCCAGGGGTAGGGGCGAGGAGGCGCTGCAGGTGCTCGAGTGGGCGATCGAGCAGGACCCGGAAGACTACGAAACCCGGCGCCAACTGGTCCGGAGCTACATCGGGCGGGAAGAACTGGAGCGCGCCCGCGCACTCCTGTCCGGCGACATCAGCGATTCCGACCTGCTCCTCAGCCTGGTTGAGATCCAAGTTCGGACCGGTCACCACGACGAAGGCCGCGAACTGGCCTCGCGGGTGATCATCCGCGATCCCTCCCGGCGCGAAGAACTCGTGCTGCTCGGCTGCCGGTTGTGCGACTGTGACGCCGAGGGCGCCTTCCAGTGCATCGACGTCGCCACGGATGCCGCAGTGGCGGACAACGACTGGCCGGCCGCGGCGTCGGCGCTGCACGAGTACGTCACCCGGGTGCCCGGGCACATTCCCGCGCTGATGAAGCTTGTCGAGGTCTGCGTGGATGGCGGCCTCGAAGCGACGATGTACTCCGCGCAGGCGCAGCTCGCCGATGCCTATCTCGAGGCGGGCCGCGCGAACGAAGCGCGGGTCATTGCGGAAGACCTGGTGGCGCGCGAGCCGTGGGAACCGGCCAATATCGAGCGCTTCCGGAGCGCGCTCGTGCTGGCGGGCGAACCTGATCCCGACTCGGTGATCGCCGACCGCCTGAGCGGCGACTCGCCGTTCACGGGCACCGATCTGACGCTCGATTTCAGCTTCAACGAGCTGGCCAAGGTGCCCGAGACCGACGACCAGTCGATGGAATCAGGCCCGGCGACAGGGACGTCGGGAGACGGGGTGTATCGAGCGGGCCCGGCCTCCATCGATCTCGTGGAGATCCTGGGCGACGAGGCCAGGGCTGCCGACGGTGGGGGCAACGACACGATCGAAATCGATTTGAACGAGACGTTCGGTGATCTGGGCGACGGTGAGGAGCGCCAGACGGACCCTGACGCGGCCGTCCCGGCGGCGCTGGCCGGCCTCGAGCGCGTGTTCGAAGGGTTTCGGGACGAGGCGGTTCGTCACGGCGCGCAAGGCGCGGCGACGCAGTACCGGCATGCGCTGACCTTACGGGAAGCGGGGGATACGGGAGGCGCGATCCGGATGCTCGAACAGGTCGTACGAACCCCCCGGTATCGCTTCAAGGCCGCTGCCGAACTGGCGAGAATTCACCGCGACCTCGGGCAGGCGCACGAGTCGATCGAGTGGTTCGAGCGGGCGGCCGAGTCGGCGTCGGCCGCGACCGACGAGGGCCGGGACTTGCTCTACGAGCTTGGCCTGCTCCTCAACGATACGGGAGAAACCGAGCGGGCGCTCGCGGTCTTCCTCGAGCTGCAGTCCGATTCTCCCGACTACCGCGACGTGACCCTTCTGGTCGGCCGTCTGTCGCAGAAGGCGTGAGGAGTCTTTCTGCTGACGCGACTTCTGCTCGTCGCCTACTTCCTCGAGGTGGGCCTGTTGCTCGCGCTCGCGCCGTGGTCCACCTTCTGGGAGCGAAACTACTTCGCCGACCTGCTGCCGTCGATCGGATGGTTCGTGAGGAACTACTTCGTGCGCGGCGCGGTCTCTGGCCTGGGCCTCATCAACATGGTGGCGGGCCTCGCCGAGCTGTGGGCCGTCTTTTCGTCGCGTCGCCGCTGACCCGGTCGCGGCCGTTTGACAGGCCCTCCGCGATTCCCTAACATGAAGACTCTGTTCGGCCCTCCGGTCCGGCTGCACTCCCACGACCGTTGACGATGCATGCCTGAAGATCTGACCCGTGATTTTGGCGCCTTTCTGCGGGATGCGCGAGAGCGCATGGGCGTCTCCTTGCGGGTGATCGCGAACAACACGAAGATCTCGGTGCCCACGTTCGAAGCGCTCGAGCGCAACGACGTGGCGCGTCTGCCGGGCGGCATTTTCATCCGGTCGTTCGTGCGCGCCTACGCCAGAGAGGTCGGCCTCGATCCGGAAGACGCGGTGCGGCGCTTCGTGGCCCGATTTCCCGACGCGTCCATGGAGGAAAGCCCGACGCCCTACGAGGCCAATCCAGAGAAGATCGTCGTTGACGAGGAGCCGACGACGGGCAGGCTGTGGCGGCTGGTCGGGTGGATCCTGCCGCTCGTGCTGGTCATCGTGTATTTCGGGTTCGGAGGGCGATTGATCTGGTGGCGCGAGCAGGTCCGGCCGTTGGTGTCGAAGGCCGGGCATCCGGTGGACCAGGGCCCGCCCGCTTCCACCGACCCGGTGCTGACTGCGCCCGCTCCGCTGCCTGGTTCGGAACCTCCGGCGACCGCCCCCGCGAGCGCCGGCAGCGGCACCGCGCTGCCGATTGCGGGTCAGCCCGCTCAGGCGGGACAGCCGACACAGGCGGGTGAGGCGGTCGTTCGGGCCGCGCTCGCGGAGGGCCAGTTCCGATTGAGGCTTGCGCCGATCGCCAGGTGCTGGGTGACGGTGCGCAGCAACGGGAAGTTGGTCTTCACGGCCACGATGGCGCCTGGCGACCTGCGGGACCTCATGCTGGACGGCAACGTCAGTCTCACGCTGGGCAACGCGGGAGCGATGGCCGTCGAGATCAACGGCCAGCGTACGCGCCCGCTCGGGGCCGATGGCCAGGTCGTGACGACCCTGATGAACGCCCAGAACCTCAAGACGTTCTTCGAATCCCGTCAGTGACGATCGTGGACGCGTTTCGCACACCACTCGTCGAGTGCTTCCGGCGTGGGGACGCCGCGACGGACGTGAGGCTGATGGCCGCCCGGGGCGGCCTCTCGCTCCGGCCGGAGGAACAGCTGTCGCTGCTCATGCTCCTCGTCTCGGATGCTGACCGCGAGGTGGCGGCGGCGGCGACGGCGACGATTGCGCGTCTGCCCGCGGAGGCGCTGGCGGCATTCCTGGTCGGCCCCGACGTTCCCGCCGAGGTGCGCGAGTTCTTCGCAACCTACGATCCGCCAGCCCGAATTCCGGACGCCGCCATGGAGGCTCGGTGGCCCGGCGAGGAGACCGTTGAGTCGCCCCACGAGGAGACCGCCGAGGCTTCCCTCGAGGTGGCCGGTCCCCCCCTGTCCGAGGCTGCCAGCGAGGCGTCCGCACTCCCAGGGAACACGCTCGCCGATATCGAGGCCGATCCGGACCGTCGCGGCGCCGCCCAGCGCCTGGCCATGTTGTCGGTCGCCGATCGGGTGAAGGTGGCGATGCAGGGCTCGCGCGAGGAGCGGTCGATTCTCGTGCGCGACCCGAATCGGCTGGTGTCGTCCGCCGTCCTTAGCAGCCCGAAGCTGACGGAAAGCGAAGTCGTGGCGATCGCGCGCATGTCCAACGTCTCCGATGAAGTCCTGCGATTGCTGGGGACCAACAGGGTGTGGATCAAGAGCTACGGGGTGGTCGCCGCGCTGACCCGCAACTCCAAGACCCCGATCGCGGTGGCCATGATGCTGGTTCATCGCCTCAGCGAGCGGGATGTCAAGATGCTGTCCACGGACCGCAATGTGCCCGAGCCGGTGCGGCTGGCCGCCAGGAAGATCTACACCAGTGGAGCCGCGCGGAGGCAGTGATGGATCCGGTCGCCGAGATCAGATCCAACCTGCAGCCCCTCGATCTCGATGTGATAGTCGAGCAGGCGGGCGCCCATCCCCGCGACCGTTCGTCGGACCGCCTCGGTATCGGACGGCTTCGCGTAGAAGAAGACGCAGCCGCCACCACCGGCACCGCACACCTTGGCCGAGATGGCGCCGGCTCCGCGGGCCTTCGCGATCAGGTCCTCGATGACCGGTGTGGTCACGCCGGGCGCGAGTTGCTTGCGGTTCTCCCATTCCGCCGCAATCTGCCGCCCCACTTCGTCCCAGTCCTCGCGGGCGAGGGCCTGCCGCATCGCGATGGCCGTGTCGCGGATCCTCTCGAAACAGTCGAAGACCTCGCGATTGCCGTCGATGTGCCGCTTGGTCATCTCCCAGTTGTTCGTCCCCGAGTTGCGCGGCACGCCGGTATAGGCGAGGACGATGCGGCGCTCGAGTTCCCGCGGATCCACGTCGAGGGCGACACGGGTAATGCCGTCCACGGCCAGTTCTACCGCCGAAATCCCACCGTACAGCGCGGGACGATAGTCCTGCACGCCCGTCGGCACCCCGATCGCCTGCGCCTCTACGTTCATCGCGATCCGCAGCAGCGTCTCGGCGTCGTAGTTCGCGCCGGTCCAGCGGGACATCGCGCCGCAGACGGCAATGTTGAGCGCCGATGATCCGGCGATGCCGGCGCCCGCCGGCGACTCGGCCTTGGTCGTCAGCGTGAGGCCGCCTGCCTTGAAGAAATGGAGCAGCCAGCGGAGCAGGCTGAGGTCCCCCTCGAGCGCCAGGTCGCGCCAGTCTGCGACCTCGATCTCTCGCCCGGTGTCGATAGATCGGATCCGGATACGGCCATCGTCGCGCGAGTCGATCTCGGCGCGGGCCAGCAGGCTGATCGCGATGTTCAGCGTCTGCGCGCCGTCGTGGAACAGGTAGAGCGGCCAGATGTCCATGGTGCCGCCAGCGAGGTCGATACGGGTCGGAGCGGAAGATTCGATGTGCACGACTCATTATAATGGCAGGATGCCTGTCGCTCTTCACCGCCAGATTGGCCAGCTCGCCGTCGTAGGCTTCGAGGGGACGTCACTGCCGGCCGACATCCGCGCGCTGGCGCGCGAATTCGATCTGGGGGGCGTGATCCTGTTTGCCAGGAACGTGGAATCGCCGGAGCAGGTGGCCGAGATCGCCCGTGAGGCGCAGCAGTTGGCGCAAGACCTGCCGCTGTGGGTGGGCATCGACCAGGAGGGAGGACGCGTCGCGCGCCTGCGCCACCCGCTGACCGAGTGGCCGCCGATGCAGACGCTGGGCCGGGCCGACGACGGGGCGTTGGCCGGCCGGTTCGCGGCCGCTCTTGCCCGCGAGTTGCTGGCCGTCGGCATCTCGATCGATTTCGCCCCGGTGCTCGACGTCCTCACCAATCCGAAGAACCCGGCGATCGGCGATCGGGCGCTGGGCGACCGCGCCGAGTCGGTGGCCCGCCTCGGCGCGGTCATCGTGCGGACGCTCCAGGAGAGCGGCCTCGCGGCGTGTGGCAAGCACTTTCCCGGGCATGGCGATACCAGTGTTGATTCCCACCTGGACCTGCCGCTTGTCGAGCACCCGCCCGACCGCCTGCGCGCGGTGGAGTTCGTCCCGTTCAGGGCGGCCATCGAGGCTGGCGTCGCCGCGATCATGATGGGGCACCTGCTGGTGCCATCGCTCGACGACAGACACCCGGCCACGCTCTCGCGGCGCATCGTCTCGGGGCTGCTGCGCGACGAGCTTGGTTTCGACGGCCTTGTCTTCACGGACGACCTCGACATGAAGGCCATCTCCCTCCAGACGCCGCGCGAGCGTGCCGTCGTGTCGGCGATCGACGCGGGGTGCGACGTGGTGCTGCTGTGCGGCGTCGAGGTCGGGGCGCACGCCTTGGCGCTCGAAGCGCTGATTCGAGCCGTCGAGCAGGAAGAGATCCCGAGGACCCGCGTCGACAACGCGCTGGCCCGCCAGCGCGGAGCCAAGGAGCGGTTTGCGGCCAGCACACCGGTCGCCGGGCCAGCGGGCCTCCCCGGCGTGTCTCCGCTGAGCCGCGAGTGGCGGCCGATGCCTCCACGCCGTCTGCGCGCGATCGTCGGCTGCCCGGAACATCAGGCGGTCGCCGAGGAGATGAGGCGCTATGCGTAGCGCGCGGGCCTTCGGGCCCAAGAGAGAGGTGATTGTGAGCTCGACGATCGTCAAGCCTCGGGCGCTCAGACCCGGTGATCGAGTGGCGGTGGTGGCGCCGGCCAGCCCGTTTCACGAGGAGGAGTTCGAGGCGGGGCTCTGCGAACTGCGGCGCCTGGGGTTCGAGCCCATCTACGACCCCTCCGTATTCGAGCATCGGGCCTACGTCGCGGGGACGGCCGAGACACGTGCGTCAGCCATCCGACGCGCGATCGACGACCAGTCGGTTGGCGCGATCATCGCCGTTCGCGGCGGCTACGGAAGCGTGCAGGTGCTGCCGTTGCTCGACCCTGAGGCCGTCCGCCGCGCGCGCAAGCCGGTGGTCGGCTACAGCGACCTGACGTCGCTGCTGACCTACCTGTGCTGCAACTGCGGGATGGTGGGCTTCCACGGTCCAACCGTGGCCGGCGGCCTCGGCCGCGGCCCGGCGGGGTACGATGAATCGTCCTTCCTCGGTGCGCTGACGCAGGCGTCCCCGCTCGGCGAACTGACGTTCCCGGGCCTGGAGGTGTTGCGACCGGGAGAGGCGAGCGGGTTGCTGTTCGGCGGAAACCTGACGCAGCTCGCCGCGTCGCTGGGGACCCCGTTCGCGTTCGAGCCGCCGGAGGGCTGCGTGTTGTTTCTCGAGGACGTCAACGAGCGCCCGTATCGCCTCGACCGCCTCTGGACGCAGTTGCGCCTGGCAGGCATCCTCGCGCGCGCGTCGGCGATCGTCCTCGGCGATTTTCCCGGGTGCGACGAGCCGGACGACCAGGTGCGGGGACACGACACGCTCGCCGACCTCTCGCGCGAGTTCCCGGGACCGGTGCTGTTCGGGTTTCCGGCCGGGCACACGCCGGGTCGGGCGGTCACGCTGCCGCTCGGTGTTGGCGCCCGCGTCGTGACGGCGCCTCGCCCGGCCTTGATCATCGAGGAATCCGCCGTGTCCCACTCATGAAGAAAATCCACCTGATTGGCATCGGCGGGACGGCGATGGCGACGCTCGCCGCGCTGTTGAAGCGGAAGGGCTACGACGTCCGCGGTTCCGACGTCAACGTCTACCCTCCGATGAGCACGTTCCTGGCCGAGGAGCGGATCGAAACGCTGGCCGGGTACTGCGCGGAGCACATCACGTCGGACCTCGACCTGGTGGTGGTCGGCAATGCCGTGTCGCGCGGCAATCCCGAAGTCGAGGAAGTGCTCGACCGGAAGATCCGGCACTGCTCGCTTCCCGAGGCGGTCCGCGAGCACTTCCTGTGGGCCGCGCGCTCGGTCGTGATCGCGGGCACCCACGGCAAGACGACGACCACGGCGATGGCTGCGTGGCTGCTGACCTCGGCCGGCCGCGACCCGAGCATGCTGGTGGGCGGGATCGCGGCGAACTTCGGCGACGAGGGGTCGAGTTATCGGATCGGCCAGGGCCGCGAGTTCGTCATCGAGGGTGACGAGTACGACAGCGCCTTCTTCGACAAGACCGCAAAGTTCCTCAAGTACCTTCCCGACATTGCCGTCATCGGGAACATCGAGTTCGATCACGCGGATATCTATGCGGACCTCGACCAGATCCGCCTGGCGTTCCGCAGGCTCGTGAACCTGGTGCCCGGCCGAGGCCTGCTGCTGCTGGGCAGCGACAGCCCTGAGGCTGCGGCCATGCGGGCCCATGCCCGATCGCCGGTCCAGACGTTCGGCCTCACCGAGGAGGCCGACTGGTATGGATACGACCTGCGCGTGACGAGCAGCGGGACGTCGTTTGGCGTCCGCGTCGATGGCAGGACGTTCGGCCGTTTCGACGTGCCGCTCCTGGGCGCGCATAACGTGCGCAATGCGCTGGCGGCCATCGCGGTTGGCAGGGCCGTTGGGCTCGGCGCGCAGGCGATGATCGACGGCCTCGCGCAATTCAAGGGGGTGAAACGGCGCCTCGAGGCGTTGGGTACCGTGGCTGGTGTGACGGTGTACGACGACTTCGCCCACCACCCGACGGCGATTGCCGAAACGCTGGCGGCGCTTCGTGCGGCGTACCCGGACGGCCGCGTCCGCGCGGTGTTCGAGCCGCGCTCGGCCTCATCCTGCCGCAAGATCTTTCAGCAGGCGTTCGCGGACTCGTTCCGCGCGGCCGACGATGTCATCATTGCCGCGGTGTTCAGATCGAACCTGCCGGAGGCGGAACGGCTGTCGGTCGAGCAGCTCGTGGCCGACATCGAGGCCTCGGGCACACGCGCGCGCTACGTGCCGACCGTCGAGGAGATCGTCAACATCCTGGTCCGCGAGCGGAGCGACGGCGACCAGGTGGTGCTGATGTCGAACGGCGGGTTTGGCGGCATTCACGGGAAGCTGCTCGACGCGCTGCGCGCGGGCGCCCCCTTCGACTCGCTACGCTCGCTCAGGGCAGACTGACAACCAGCAACTAGCAACTGCCACCTGATCATGCCGACCAACCTGTTCGACCAGCTCGTCGCCGCGTTTGGCGGCGATCGCGTGCGCCGGGGCGCGAGGCTGGCGCCGCTGACCACGTTCAAAGTCGGCGGTGCCGCGGACTGGCTCGTCGAGGTGCAGGATGCGCATGAGCTGGAACGGGCGCTGCGGATTGCCTGGGGGGCGAACGTCCTCGTCACCGTTCTCGGGGGAGGATCGAACGTGCTGGTCGGTGACGCGGGCGTTCGCGGTCTGGTGATTCGCACCCGCGGTGGCGCGACGGCATCGGAGGGGACGTCTGGCGTCCGCGCGGATGCGGGCGTCAGCGTGAACAGCCTGGTGGGCTGGACGATTGGCCGCGGCCTGGCCGGGTTCGCGGCCTGGGCCGGGACGCCCGGCTCAGTGGGCGGCGCGGTGTTCGGCAACGCGCACTACGGCGGCCGTTCAATCGCCGAGCTGATCACGTCCGTCCGCCTCGCGACGACGGACCACGAGGTTGTGGAGGTCTCCGCGAGCGACATGGAGTTTGGGTACGACCGCAGCCGACTTCAGCGGACCGGGGAGGTGGCGCTGTCGGTCCTGTTCGCGCTGGCATCCTCGTTGGACCCGGAGGCCCTTCGGAAGGATGCGCGCGCTTCGCTGGCGCATCGGAAACGGACCCAGCCCCTCGACACGCCGAGCGCAGGCTGCATCTTTCAGAATCCGGACCCGGTGCGCGATCGCGTGCCCGACGGCATTCCCGCATCAGCCGGCGCGCTGATCGACCGGGCCGGCCTCAAGGGGCACGCCATCGGCGGCGCCCGCGTCTCCACCGCGCATGCGAACTTCATCGTCAACGACGGGGGAGCGAGCGCGTCGGACATCCGCGCGCTGATCGACCTCTGCCGCGCCGAAGTCCGTGCCCGCTTCGGGGTAACACTGCGCGAAGAGATCAGGTACCTGGGTGCATAGGTTCGCGGGAGATCGCAAGAGACCTGGATCGCAAGATCGAAAGATTGCAAGATCGCCTGTGGGGTGACTGTGTCGACATTGTTGATTGAAGGCGGCAGGCCACTTTCGGGCCGGGTGGTCGTCGGAGGCAACAAGAACGCCGCGCTGCCTCTGATTGCCGCGTGCCTGCTGACCGACCAAGAGTGTGTGCTGACGAACATCCCGCGAATCTCCGACGTCGAGGTGATGGCCCGCCTGCTGGCCGACCTGGGCGCGAGCGTCGAGGGAATCGGGACGAACACCCTTCGCATCCGGTGCGTGGAGGTCGTGCGCGACGAACCCCAGAGCAGCATGGTCGGCCGCCTTCGTGGGTCGGTCCTTCTGCTCGGGCCGATGCTGGCCCGTCGCGGCCGCGCGCGTCTCGCCCCTCCGGGCGGAGACTTCCCGGCGCGCCGGACGATCGCCATTCACCTGGCCGCGCTGCGCGCGATGGGCGCATGCGAGCTCCCAGGCGAGGGGCACGTACTGGAAGCCCCGAACGGCCTCGAGGGGGCCTCGATATACCTCGAGGAGGCATCGGTGACAGGCACCGAGACCGCGCTGCTGGCCGCAGCCGCCGCCCGGGGGGTCACACAGATCCGCCACGCGGCCTGTGAACCGCACGTCGTCGAGTTGTGTCAGTTCCTGCGGAAGATGGGGGCGGGCGTGACGGGCGAGGGCACGCACACGATTCGTGTCGAAGGTGCGGCGCGCCTGAAGGGCGCCAACCACCAGCTCGGCGGCGACTACATCGAGGCTGGCACGTGGGCCGTGGTCGCCGCCGTGACGGGCGGGGCGATCGACGTCGAGGGCGCATGCGCCGCCGACATGGAAGTCGTCGCGTCGGTGTTGCAGCGGATGCAGGTCCGGTGCGATCTCGATGACGCCCGCTTGCGCGTCGAACCGTCCACCCCGATCGGCGGGGCGCGGATCACCACCGGGCTGTGGCCAGGCGTTCCGAGCGATCTCATCAGCCTCATCACCGTGCTGGCGACGCAGGCGACCGGGCGCACGCTGCTGCACGACTGGATGTACGAACTCCGCCTGTTCGCGCTCGATCAGTTGAGCGGGATGGGCGCGGACCTGTTCCTGTGCGATCCGCACCGGATCATCGTCACCGGCCCGCGGCGCCTGCGCGGGCGCACGCTCGACACGCGGGACCTGCGGTCGGGCATGGCGCTGGCCGCCGCGGCGCTGGCCGCCGACGGGCAGAGCCGCCTGGGACCGCTCGAGACCGTGGAGCGCGGCTACGCCGACCTGACGGGCCACCTCCAGGCGCTCGGCGCCCAGGTGACCAAGGAGCCCTGATGCCGCTAGACGTCTTGAACGGCCAAAGTCGTCACAAATGAGTCAAGTTTCTGCCGACGCCCGTCTGGCCGTTCAAGACGTCTACGCCCCGCGCTTCGCGGGGCCAGCCAACAGCGTTTCCGGGGCTAGCGCTGCCCTGCTCGTCGGTCTGAGGCATGCCTCGCTAGTCCTTGATCGGCTTTGGCACGTCCCGGGGCGGCATGTCGGGCGGGAGTTCCAGGAAGTTGCCGCCGCTGTCGCGGCCGATGCGGAACGGCCGCAGGTCGGTCTCCGACAGGTCGAGGACGCGGACGATGTGTGGCGTGAGGGTCAGAATGATGTCAGTTATCTGGCGCTCACGGCGGTTGCGCGCGAAGAGCCGGCCGACGACGGGGATGTCTGAGATCCCCGGGAGCCCTTCCAGCACCGTCCGCTCGTCGTCGCGGATCAGCCCGCCGAGGATGCTCGTTTCGCCGTCTTTCAGGCGAATCACGGTGGTGACCGACCGGTTGCCGAATGTCGGGAGACCCCCGAACCCCGTTCCCGAAATGCTGCTCACCTCGACCTTCAGCTGCAGCGACACGTCATCGTCGTGATGCGTCCGCGGCGTCAGGTCGATATTCACGCCGATGTTCTCGTAGTTGAAAGCCGTGATCGGCTGCTGCGCCACGCCGCCCGTGGCAATGGGCGCGAACGTCGTCGTCGGCACCGGCACGCGGTCGCCGAATCGCGCCTGCGCCGGCATCCCGTCGGCGGTGCGAAGCTGCGGGTTGGCCAGGACGCGCGTGTTCACATCGCTCTTCATCAGGCGGTAGTACAGCGCCGGCAGGCCCGAGAGGAAGATGCCCGACTGCGTGAGGCTTCGCAGGTCGAGCAGCGTCATGCCGTTCCGGTTGATGTCCACCGCGCCGGAGATCCCGGGGTTCTGCGGCGACCCGGGCGTGGCGACTTGAAGGCCGTACTCGAGCAGGTGGGTGCGATTCACCTCGAGCAGCTCGACATCCACCACCACCTCGGGGCGGGCCTTGTCGATGGCGGCGATGATTCGGCCTGCCGCCTGCACCCGCTCCGGTGTGTCCCTCACCGACACGGCATTGGTCGCGGTGATCGGCGCGAGCCTCCGCATGTCCACCACCATTCGGAGCAGGTCGATGGTCTCCTTCAGGTCGGCGTTGCTCAGGTAGAACGTCCGGACGATCTCCTCTTCGTATTCGCGCCG
Organism: Acidobacteriota bacterium; assembly: GCA_025363775.1. GTDB lineage: Bacteria > Acidobacteriota > Vicinamibacteria > Vicinamibacterales > Fen-181 > FEN-299. The sequence continues at coordinate 15,224 of JANYLG010000045.1, forward strand.
CTTGGCCGGTGTATCCGGGATGATCGTGAGCGCCCGGGGCGCGGTCACCCGATAGAAGTTGTGGGTGGTGCCCGACACGGCGTTCACCGCGTCTTCGAACGTGCTGTTGTGGAGGTCGACCGTGATCGGTACGTCGCGGAACGCGGGATCGAACAGAATGTTGACGTCCGCGAAGCGCGCGATCGCCGTGTAGACGTCGCGGCTGCCCGCCTCGCGGAACACGAGCGAGGCCGGCAGCTTGATCCCCTTGGGCAGGTCGAGGCCCAGGGGCGGGAGCTCCCGGGTGCGGTCGATCAGCGTCTCGAGGTCGGTCTTCCCCTCGCGGACCACGGACACCTTCGCCCGCAGCTGGTTACGGGCCACCCGCAGTTCCTTGTCCACGTCGCTGCTGGCCGGGTTCAGTTCGGCCGCGACCTGAAACTCGACCACCGCTTCTTCCAGCTTGCCCGCGGCGGCCAGGCGGCGGCCTCGGTTGAAGTGCGACTCGGACGCGCGCAGCTTCGAGCGCTCGAGCGCCAGACGGGCCTCGGTATTCCCGGGCTTCTGACGAAGCACCTGCGTGTAGTGCGCGACCGCGCGGTCGTAGTCCTGCGCGTGCTCGGCCTCGCGCGCCTTGCGCATCGACGACGTGGTGGCACAGCCGGCAAGGAACGCGGGACACAGCAGCAGCAACAGCAGGAGGAGCCGCCAGCCACAGGACCGACACCGTGTTCGACGGGCGATCCTGGCAACCACGGGGCGAGTTGGTGATCCGGTCAGCGGGGCGGCGTGCTCAGCGGCTGCGGCTTCCATCGGTGATGACATTGACTCCGCGCGGGATTGTAAAAGCGAATGCCTTGTCAGGCAACCCGACATTCTCGCGCAGGCGCGTGAAGACGAACGTGGACGTACCGCCCTGCGAGTCGGTGGTGACGAGCCGGCGGATCTGAAGGCTGGCTCGATCGAGCACCAGCACGATCCAGTCGTACTCTCGCTGCGGTTTGGTCGGGACCAGTTTCAGGGCGACGTCTGACGCCGGCAGGTCGGGAACGGTTGTCAGCGACGGTGTGAAATCGCGCAGGACGTCGCCCTTGCCCGCCAGGAACAGGGCGGGGCTGAAGGTGGTGCGGTCGATGGTGATGGATTCGAACATGGCTCCAGGATACGTCAGCCGGGCTGCATCCGGTTCAGCTGCAGCGCCGCCTCCAGCTGCTCGATGACCTTGTCGCGCAGCGAGCGCGGCT
>JANYLG010000070.1 GCA_025363775.1 Acidobacteriota bacterium
CCACGCGGGCGCGGCCCCGTGGCTGGGCCGGAGCGCGCTCGATGCCGTGGAACTGATGGACGTCGGGTGGAACTTCCGCCGGGAACACCTCCGCCTCTCGCAGCGCTCGCACTACGTGATCACCGACGGCGGCGGCCAACCCAATGTGGTGCCGGCCACGGCCAGCGTCTGGTATTACTTCCGCGAGATCGACTCCCCGCACATCAAGGACATGTGGGACCTGGGGAACACCATGGCGGACGGGGCCGCGATGATGACCGGCACGAAGGTCAGCTCGCGCCTGCTCGGGTCCGCCTGGCCGCAGCACATGAACAAGACCGTGGCCGAGACGGTGTACGCGAACATCCAGAAGGTCGGCATGCCGAAGTGGAGCGAGGCGGACCAGGGGTTCGCGAAGCTCGTGCAACGGAACATGAAGGTGCGCGAGCAAGGACTGCTGACCCAGGTCGGGAAGCTGGACGGCCCGGTCCTGCCCGAGGACAATCGCGGCGGCGGGTCGGATGACATCGGGGACGTGTCGTGGTCGGTGCCGACGGTGACGCTGCGCTACCCCGGAAACATTCCCGGGATGACCGGGCACCACTGGTCGAGCGCCATCGCGGAGGCGACGCCCGTGGCGCACCAGGGCGTGACGGCGGGCGCGAAAGTCGAGGCGATGAGCGCGATCGACTTCCTGATGAAGCCGGAGCTCGTGCAGCAGGCGTGGGACTACTTCCGCAACGTCCAGAGCAAGCAGGTGACCTACAAGCCGTTCCCCGGCGAGCAGGACAAGCCTGCGACCTGGCTGAACGAAAAGCTGATGCAGCAGCTTCGGCCGGAAATGAAGAAGTTCTACTACGACCCGGCGAAGTACAAGACGTATCTGGAACAACTGGGCATCACGTATCCGCCGGTGGAGAAATAGCCACTGATTGTCCCCTTGACATCAAGGGTGTTGCGGTCCCAGATGACGCACCAAATGGCCGACACCGGAACTCCTGAGGGGAAGGCCCCCGACGCCGAGGGGCGGAGGCGCACGCTCGCTGAGCAGGAATTGGTGAACAGCCTCGGGTGGCTGGTGGCGATGCGGTGGGGTGTGGGCGTCGGGGTGTTGCTGGCCACGGTCGTGGCGGCGCGCGTGTTGAGGCTCCCGATCCCGGAGTTCGCGTTGTACGGCGTTGGCCTGTTCATCCTCGCCTACAACGCGGGCCTCCGCTGGTGGCTGGGCCGGCTCGGGCGCACGCTGCCCGACTCGACGCATGCCTGCGCGGTGTTCGCGCGGGCGCAGATCGGCCTCGACTGGCTCGCGATCACGGTGCTCACCGCGCTGTCGGGCGGCATCGAGAGCCCCGTCATCATCTTTTTCCTGTTCCACATCTCGATTGCCGCGTTGCTGCTGCCGCACGCGCACGCCTTCCTCTACGTGGCGCTGGCGCCGGCGCTGGTGTCCCTGGTGGTATCGCTCGAATACACGGGGATGATTCCCCACGTCGCGCTGTTCGGCCCGCCGCGTTACGACCAGCTGACCTACGTCGGCACCGTGCTGTCCTTCTTCACGGCCGCGTGCTACATGCTGGCCTATTTCTGCGTGGCGATCTCGGTTCGCCTCCGGCGGCGCGAGGAGGAGGTTGGCGGCCTGTACGAGATCGTGCGCGACACCACCGCGACACTCGACCTGCAAACGGTGTTGAGCCGCCTGGTCGAGTCGGCCACCCGGGTCCTCGACTGCAAGGGCGCCGCGATCCGCCTGCTCGATCGTGAGCGCGGGAGGGTGGCCTTCGTGGCGACGTACGGCCTGAGCGAGAAGTACCTCGAGAAGGTGCCACAGGACTTCCGGCGTGCCCGACTGGACCAGGCGACGATGGCGGGAGAGCCGCTCTTCGTCAACGACGCCGCCGAGGATTCGCGCATCTGGAACCTGGATCGCGTCCGCGAGGAAGGGATCCAGTCGATGCTCTCGGTGCCGCTGGCCGGGAAGCAGGGTCCGCTCGGCGTCCTGCGGGCCTACGGCGGCGAAGGCCACAAGTTCAGCGAGGAGGACGCGGCGTTCCTCGAGACGGTCGCGGCCCACGGCGCGGTGGCGATCGAAAACGCCCAGGCCTACCGCATGCTGGAGGAACTGGACCGCGAAAAATCGCGGTTCATTCGCATCGCGACCCACGAGTTGCGGTCGCCGATCGGCGTCACCGAGAGTCTCCTGACCGCGCTGGCCGGCGGCTACGTTGGGGAGTTGGCTCCGCAGCACATCGACGTCGTCAATCGCGCGCTGAAGCGGGTCCAGGCGTTGAAGTCGCTCGTCAACGATTTGCTGGACCTCGCGTCGGCGAAGGCGCAGATGAAGCACTCCGAGCGCCGCCGCGTGTCGCTGGACGGGCTGGTCGCGGACGTCTGCGACCGGTTGCAGGCCCGGGCGCAGGAGAAGGGCATCGCCCTCGTCTGCGACGTGCCAGCCGACCCGGTGGACGTCATGGCCGACCCGACCGATCTCGACCGCCTCGTGGTCAACCTCGTCGGCAATGGCGTGAAGTACACGGAGGCCGGCTCGGTACACGTCACCCTCAGCCGCGAAACTGATCACACGAGACTCGTGGTCGCCGACACGGGAATCGGAATTCCCACCGAGTGCCTGCCAAACCTGTTCCAGGAGTTCTACCGGGCCAAGAACGCGAAGGCCTTGGAGGAGGCCGGCACCGGCCTGGGGCTGGCGATCGTGAAGGACCTGGTCGATCGCTACGCCGGCCGGATCGACGTGGAGAGCCGGGAGGGCGCTGGCACGACCTTCACCGTCACGCTCCCGCTGGCCACCGAGGGTGATCTGCAGGCGCAGCACACCACGGCGGTGGCGGGTTAGGCCCTCTCTGCTGCGCCGAAATCCAGTCGTGCGCCCGGGGGCGTCTTTCCGGTTGCGCCGGGGGCACCAGAGCGGGTAAAATCATAGTCTGTGAATCTTGGCGCGATCACTTGTGCCTTCCTTCACAAGCCCGCCAGTCGCCTCCACGTCGGCGTCGCGTACCCGCTGATTGCTTGCGGTCACGTCTTCCTGCGCCGGGGGAGTGCGCCTCGGCATGCCGAATCAGACCTGAGAGAGGGACCACGTCATGGCCAAGATTCTCATCGTGGACGATGACCCGGACATCACGTTTGCCATCGAGCTGTTCCTGAAAAAGGCGCAGCACGAGATCCAGACGGCGTCCAACCGTGCCGACGGCATGAAGGCCATCGAAGACGGCAACCCGGACCTCATCATCCTGGACGTCATGATGGAACAGGCCGACGACGGGATTGCCATGGCGCAGGAGCTGCGCCGACAGGGATGCGAGATCCCGATCCTGATGCTGACGAGCGTCGGCAAGGTGACCGGGTTCACCTATGACGAGGACCAGGAGTTGGTGCCGGTGAACGCGTTCTTCGAGAAGCCCATCCAGCCCGACATCCTCCTGAAGAAGGTCAACGAGTTGCTCGCCAAGCGATAGGGAGACGACGATGTTAGTAGGTCAGCAGCAGCGACTGCAGGACGACATCCGCGCGCTGGTGGAGCGCTTCGGGCGCAAGCGCAGCGCGCTGATCCCGGTGCTGCAGGAACTGCAGAACGCGCACACAACGATTTCTGACTTCGCGATGCAGGTGGTAGCCGACGAGCTGAGCATCCATCCCGCCGAGGTCTACGGCGTCACCTCGTTCTACGCATTCCTGCGGCAGGAGTCGCGCGGGCGCTTCGTGTTCCGTCTGTGCGGGACGATTTCCTGCGAGCTGTCGGGCAAGTCGCGCGTGGCGCGCCAGCTCGAAAACGACCTCGGGATCCGCTTCGGCGAGACGACCGCCGACGGGCGGTTCGGCCTGGAATGGGCGAGCTGCCTGGGGATGTGCGACCAGGGGCCGGCACTGCTCGTGAACGACCGTGTCTACACGGGAGTGACGCCCGAGCACGTGCATGCGATCATCGATGAGTGCAAGAGCACTTTCGGCGCACACGCGCGCGAGGCCGTGCACTCCTAGACATAAGGGCAGGATGCGATGACACCCGTCAACAGCAAGAAGACGCCATTCACCTTCGAGAGCGTGGAGCCGGAGTCGGGTCTCCGCGCGGCCCTCGGCATGAGCCGCGCCGACATCATTGGCGAGGTCGGTGCCTGCAACCTGCGCGGGCGCGGCGGCGCGGGCTTCCCGACCGGCACCAAGTGGAACCTGGCCGCGGCGGCGAAGGTCAAGGCGGGCGGCACGAAGTACGTGGTCTGCAACGCGGACGAAGGCGAGCCGGGCACGTTCAAGGACCGCGTGATCCTGTCGGACCACGCCGACATGGTCTTCGAGGGGATGACCATCGGGGCGCGCGCGATTGGCGCCACCGTCGGGATCCTCTACCTTCGCAGCGAGTACGTCTACCTGCGGCCGCACCTCGAGCAGGTACTCGAGCGGCGCCGCGCCGGCAATCTCCTGGGCCAGGACATCGGCGGCCTCGCCGGCTTTTCGTTCGACATTCATCTCCACATGGGCGCCGGCGCCTACGTCTGCGGCGAAGAAACGGCACTCATCGAATCGCTCGAAGGCCACCGCGGCGAGCCTCGAAACCGCCCGCCGTTCCCCGTCGATACCGGCTTCGAAGGCCAGCCCACTGTCGTCAACAACGTCGAGACGTTTGCCTGGGTCGTCTGCGTCCTGAGCCGTGGCGCCCACTGGTTCAAGTCGATAGGCACCGAGAAGTCCACCGGCTACAAGCTCTTCAGCGTGTCGGGCGACTGCCGCGAGCCGGGCGTGTACGAGTTCCCGCTGGGCATCACGGTTGGGGAGTTGCTCGAGAAGGTGGGCGGTCAGGGAGCGAAGGCGGTGCAGATCGGCGGCGCGTCGGGGCACTGCGTCCCGGCCTCGGAGTTCGGCCGCCGGATCGCGTTCGAGGACCTGTCCACCGGCGGCTCGATCATCGTGCTCGGTCCCGGGCGCGACATGCTGGCCGTCGCCCGGAACTTCATGGAGTTCTTCGTCGAGGAATCCTGCGGCCAGTGCACCCCGTGCCGGGCTGGCAACGCAAAGCTGCTCGGGGGCGTCGAGATGCTGCAGCGCGGTGAGTGCTCGATGAACTACCTGCAGGAGCTTCTCGCGTTGTGCGAGACGATGCAGCTCGCCTCGAAGTGCGGGCTCGGGCAGTCGAGCCCCAACGCGTTCGTCTCGATCGTGAAGCACTTCAAGGACGAGATCATGGGCCGCACCCTGGCCCACTGAGCCGGAGAACGAACGATGAGCGCTGATACCAGACAGGATCTCAATTCGTCGCGCGCGCCCATGAGCCAGAAAGCCCAGCAGGTGACGCCGAGCGGCAGCGATGCGGCCGGCTACATCGGTGGACTCGTCTCGGTCAACATCGACGGCAAGGACCACAAGGTGCCGCTCGGGACGACGATCCTCGAGGCCGCCAGGCAGGTCGGCATCAAGATCCCGACCCTGTGCCACCATCCCGACCTCTGCGTCGCGGGCGTGTGCCGGATGTGCGTGGTGGAGGTCGAGAACCAGCGGGCGCTGCAGGCCGCCTGTGCATACCCTGTGACCGCGCCACTCAAGGTGAAGACGCACACGGCCAAGGTCCGGCAGGCCCGCCGCCACGTCATCGACCTGCTGCTGTCCACGCACTACGGCGAGTGCTACAGCTGCAAGCGCAACAACAACTGCGAGCTGCAGACGCTGGCCCAGGAGCACGGCGTCGACTTCTACCGTTTCGGCCACGTGACCGAGTCGCAGTACCCGATCGACCGGTCGAGCTACTCGGTCATCCGCGACCCGGACAAGTGCGTGCTGTGCCGCCGCTGCGTGCGCACGTGCATCGACGTCCAGGAAGTGGGCGTGCTCGAGGCCGTCGGCCGCAGCGACAAGACGCGGATCGGCACCTACCTCGACAAGCCGCTCGGCGACGTGGTCTGCATCAACTGCGGCCAGTGCATCAACCGGTGCCCGACCGGCGCGCTGCACGCGAACGACGCGTCCGACGAGGTGTGGCGCGCGATCGACGACCCGAAGAAGCATGTCGTGATCCAGACGGCGCCGAGCCCCCGAGCCGGCATCGGCGAGTGCTTCGGCCTCGAGCCGGGCACGCCGATGACCTACCAGATGAATACCGCGCTGAAACTGTGCGGCTTCAACAAGGTGTTCGACACCAACTTCAGCGCCGATCTGACGATTATCGAAGAAGGGACCGAGTTACTGATGCGCCTGTACAAGGCGCTGGTGAAGAACGAGCCGGTGGCGCTCCCCCAGTTCACCTCCTGCTCGCCGGGGTGGGTGAAGTACCTGGAGCACTTCTACCCGGAGTACATCCCGAACCTCTCGTCGGCGAAGAGTCCGCAGCAGATGTTCGGCGCGGTGATCAAGACCTACTACGCCAAGTTGAACAACATCGACCCGAAGGACATCGTCACCGTGGCGCTGATGCCATGCTCGGCCAAGAAGTTCGAGTGCAACCGGCCGGAGATGGACTCGAGCGGCTTCAAGGACGTGGACTACGGACTCACGACGCGTGAGTTGGCGCAGATGATCAAGGAAGCCGGGATCAACCTGCCCGACATGCCGAAGGGCGAGTTCGACGACCCGTTCGGCACGGCGACCGGGTCGGGCGTGATCTTCGGCGCCACCGGTGGCGTCATGGAAGCGGCGCTGCGGACAGTCATCGAGCTGGTGACCGGCGCCAAGGTCGAAAGCCTGTTCGAGAACGCGAACATCGCCCCGGTCCGCGGGTTCGACGGCGTGCGCTACGTCGAGCTGCCGTTGCCGGAGGTGGCGCCCGATGTCATCCCGCTCCTCGCGCACCTCATCCCGAGTTGGGACTTCCTGAAGGGGGCGACGCTCAAGGTGGCGGTGGCCCACGGGACGGCGAACGCGAAGAAGGTGATGGAGAACATCAAGGCCGGCGGCCAGTTCTCTCAGTGCCATTTCATCGAGTTCATGGCATGCCCGGGCGGCTGCATCGGCGGCGGCGGCCAGCCGATTCCCACGTCACCGGAGATCCGGAAGGCGCGCGCGCGCGCGATCTACGAAGAGGACGCCGCGTGCGAGGTCCGGAAGTCGCACGAGAATCCGGCGGTGCTGAAACTCTACGGCGACTTCTTCACCGATGGGCCGTGCGGTCACCTGTCGCACAAGCTGCTGCACACCCACTACACGGCGAGGGGGAAGTTCATCGGGTAGTGGCCCGGCGTGCCAGTTGTCACTGGTCAGATGTCGGTCGGCAGGCGGCAAGCAGCAGGACTCCACAATGAGCAGTGGACGATGTGGGGCGGGTGTTCGGGCCCGCCCCGATTTCTGTACGCCGCCTCACGCGTCGCAGGCACGGGCCACGTCTCCGGTGAAGCTCTCAACCGTGATGTGAAGAACTTCGCACTGCAGAGTCACTCCGGCTAGAATGGCACCCGATGGGTATCGCACTTGCTGCGCTGTCGTGTTTCACGGCCCTCGCTTGCGCCTGGATCGCGCTGATGTTCGTCGTGCTGGGACACCCGGGGTACGGCTGGCGCGCGGGGCTCGCCGCTGCGTTCGCTGTCTATAGCGTTCTGACGGTGCCGGCCGCGGTGGGTGCCGTGAGTGGAAAGGCGTTGCGGATCGCGCTTGCGGTCGGCGGCTGCGCGGCCATCGCGGGCGGCGGGACGGCCGTCTATCAGACCCTCGCGGGACCGGACTTCGACGGGTTCTGGCTGCCCATCGGCGCTGGCCTCGCCGTTCAGGGTGCGCTCGCCATCGTCCGGATGCTTCGCGCCCCGCGCCCCTCTCGCGCAGCATGAAGGACATCGGCCGCTGGTCGCCAGCCTGTCGGTCGGACGTCACGGTGCCGGTGTTGAAAGGCCACGGGCGTCGGCAAGGCTGAAGCCTCGCCCTGCATGACGGGCTCGAGGCCCAGGCTTACTCGTTCAACGAGCCGCCGCCGACTACGTGAATCCCGCGAATCGACTCTTTGCTGCAGTAGCCGTCTCGCGCCTTGAAGAGCGTCGGCCCCGTCGGTGTCACCTGCGGCGTGAGCTGGTGGAGCGCGCTGACGTTGTCCACGATCCAGATCGCCCGCCCCTGGGTGGACACGATGAGATCCTGGCGATGCACCTTGATATCGGTGCCGAGGCTGTGGGTGTCACGCAGGCCCATGTGGTTGAACGTCTTTCCGCCATCGACCGACAGCAGAATGGCTGTGCTTGACGCGGGAGGGTTCGCGGCGTATGGTGGACGTATTCGAGTCCGGCTGCGCCGAATGCGAGCCGGGGTTTGATCCTCTTGGGGATCCCGACCCGCAAGGCACCGGGCACAGCGGCTGCGGCACGCTCGCCGGTCGCGTCGGTGGCGGATTCGAGTGACAGGTGACGGTTCGGACCACGCTCTGCTGAAAGGAGGAGCCACACACAACGGCGGGTCGTGGGATTCGCCAAGAGACGTTCCGCCTTTCCAAGGAGGAGGCAGTGTCGACTGACAATCAGCCCCCGGGTGTTTTTTAGGCCCGTCGAGAGGAGTTTCTTGAAGTACTCCCTCGACGGGCCTTTCGTGTCTTTGCGCCTCGCGGTTCCTCCCAGCCCCTCTCCAACTGACCAGGCTCCTGCGTTGCGCGTGCGGACGTCGTAGCGTGCGAACGCCGCATCGGCGAAACTGCACTCCCTTTACCTGCCGCTTCGTGGCGACGTATGATGCCATGCCTCCCGTTGGGGCAGTGCCAAGAGAGATTTCCTTTCAAGGACTCCTATGACGATCGTGCTCGACGGTTCGAATCTGACGATTGAGACACTCGTACAGATTGCGCGGTTCGGCGCGAAGGTGGATCTGGCTCCGGCCGCCCTGGAGCGCATCAAAATCTGCCGCGCGATGCTCGAGGAGAAGTTGGCCGCCCGCGAGATCATGTACGGCACCAACACCGGCATCGGCGAGTTCTCCGAGAAGATCCTGAACGACGATCAGGTCAAGGAGTTCCAGCGCTACCTGGTCTACAACCACGCTGCGGGCATCGGCAAGCCGCTGCCCATCGAGTCGGTGAGGGCCGCCCTGACCGGCCGTATCAACGTCCACGCGCACGGCAACTCGGCGTGCCGCCCCGAAATCACCCTGACGATGGTGGAGATGCTGAACAAGGGGGTGACGCCGGTGGTCTGCCAGAAGGGGTCCGTCGGCGCGTGCGGCGATCTGGCCCCGATGGCGCAAGCGGCGCTCCTGCTGCTCGGCGAGGGCGAGGCGTTCTACCAGGGCGAGCGCCTGCCGGGCGGCGTGGCCATGGAGCGGGCGGGCATCGCGGTGCCCGGCCTGGAGGCGCGGGACGGCCTGGCGGCCATCAACGGGTCGAACGTGCTGACCGCCATTTCCGCCCTGCACGTCTACGACATGACCCGGTGGCTGAAGCAGGCCGACATCGCGGCGGCGATGTCGATCGAGGCGCTGCTCGGCAACCTGAAGCCGTACAACACCAAGCTGCACGAACTGCGCGGGTTCAAAGGTGCCATCACCTCGGCGCGGAACATCATGAAGGTCGTTGCCGGGTCGGACCTCACGACCGGCCAGATGAAGACGAAGGTGCAGGACGCCTACTCGATGCGGTCCACGCCGCAGGTGATCGGCGCGGCGCGTGACGCGCTCGCCTACGCGCGCTCGCAGGTGGTGATCGAGCTGAACGGCGTCGGCGACAACCCCATCTTCGTGCCCGAGGACAAGCTGACCCTGACCGGCGCCAATTTCCAGGGCACGCCGGTCAGCCTGCCGATGGAGATCGTCGGGCAGGCGATCACGATGGTCAGCGTGCTGTCCGAGCGCCGGCTCAACCGCCTCGAGAACCCGGCGCTCAGCCAGGGCCTCCCCGACTTCCTCACGCCGGATCCCGGCTTCTACTCCGGC
>JANYLG010000077.1 GCA_025363775.1 Acidobacteriota bacterium
GAGCGCGGCGGCCTTTTGGAGGCTGTCGAGCGCCTCCTGCCACTTGCTGCTCCGCCCGTACGCCTGGGCGAGCGAGAACTGCACGTTCAGCGACTCCGGCGCCAGGAGAGCCGCCCGCTCGTAGTGCAGCAACGCCTCGTCCGCACGCCCGCCGTCGGTCAGCAGTTCCGCCAGGTTGAGGTGCAGGCCGACGCTGCCAGGCTGGAGCCGCACGGCTTCCTGCAGGTGCCCGATGGCCGCGGCGTGCTGCCCCGTCGCTTCGAGCGCGAGCGCGAGGTGACCGTGCGCCTCGGCGTAGTCGGGTTTCATCCGCAGCGCCGCCTCCGCTTCGGCGATCGCTTCCTGAAGCCGGCCTGCCTGCTGGAGGGCGCCCGCCAGGTTGTTGTGCAGCGTCGGATCTCCGGGGTTTCGCGTGAGCGCCTCGCGAAACACGGGAATGGCTTCCACGGGCCGACCGGACTCGATCAGCGCCAGCGCGAGGTTCTTGCGCGCGGCCGCGGAATCTGGCGCGAGCCGCGCGGCCACCTGAAACTCGGCCAGCGCCTCGGCGGTGCGTCCCGCCTCGCGCAGCGCCAGGCCCAGCGCTTCCCGCACCTCCGCGTCGTCGGGGCTGAGCGCAACGGCCCTCGCGAACTGTTCGACCGCCTTCGGCTTGTCGCCCAGCTTATCCAGCGCCACACCCAGGTTGAAGTGCGCGGCCCCGTACTCGGGCGATGCCGCCACCGCCCTCTCGAGGAACGGGATGGCTTCAGATGCCCGGCCCGCGCTGACGAGCGAGGTTCCGATGTTCAGGTTCGTCTCGTCGCCACTTGCCGACAACGAGAGGTTGGCTGCGACGGCCACAACGCCGGCGACGGCCAGGCCAGGGGCCCACTGGCGCCAGCCGCGCACCGATTGCGGCAGGGCCACGATCGCCGCGGACGCAAACAGCATGACGATCGGCACGAAGGGATATCGATAGCGCGCCAGCACGTAGAAGAACGCCACCGAAAGAGCGAGTCCGGCGAACGTGGCGTACAGCAACGCGAGTCGCCGCCAGTCCTCCCGAGTCAGCCACGCGCCGAGCGCGGCGAGCGGGAGCAGGACGCCGAGATTCAGCCAGAACAGCGTGCCGAGAACACGCGAGTTCTCGGCATACACCTCGATCGATTCGGTGTCGACCGCCTCGGCCGCGTTGATCGTCAGCAGCAGCTTGCGGCCGAGCAGCCGCAGCCATCCGGCCGGGTCGGACGAGATATCGGCCAGCGCCCGATTGGCCCAGTAGATCGATACGTCGCCTGGTGACAGCGCGCGCCCCGCCGCCTTCTCCGCCAGGCGGGTCGCGTCCTCGCGTTCGAACGCGACGTTGCCGTGGTTGGGCACGAGCGGCTCGTACGACCCGTGCGCCCCCACGTGATTCCCGATATAGAAGTTCGGCCCGAACTGCGACGTCGAGACCAGGAACTCTCCGCCGACGTAGTAATTCCGAAGGCCGACCGGCAGGATGACGGCGACGACGGCCGCGGTGAAGACGGCCAGCCAGGCGGCCCGCGTCCGCGCCGGCGTGCCCCGGAAGAAGAGCCAGAGCCACGCGGCGACGACCGGGTAGAGGACGCGTGCGTTCTCGCGGTTGAGCGTGAACGCCCCGAGCGCCACGCCAGCTGCGGCCAGCCACTTCCACCCGAGCCGCGCCACGAACTCGCCGAGCAAGGCGAGCATCGCCGTCACCAGGAACAGGTCGAGCGACGACTTCTGAATCAACCCATCGAAGAAGATGGCGGGTGGGTACACCGCCAGGAACCACCCGGCCACCAGGCCCACGCGCTCGTTGAAGAACCGACGTCCCGCGTGGGCGAGCAGCAGGCACGACGCAGTTCCAAGTGCCGTCTGCAGCAGCCGGACGATGAGCAGGCTGTTGCCGGCCAGCTTGAACACCACCGCGAGCAGGTACGGGTAGAGCGGCGCCTGGTAGAAGACCGACGAGCCGAGCCACTGGCCACCGGCAATCTCTCGCGCCCAGCCCACGTACTGACGGCCGTCGCCAATCAGGACCGAGAAGAGCGTGGAGTCGTGGAGCTCGAGGAGGTAGAGGACGCGAAGGACCAGGGCCACGATAGCCACCCATGCCACCGAGCCCGGCCGAACCCGGGCGGTCATCGCCGCCCAGAATAGCAGATCGAGAAAAGATCGCGAAAGGGGGCCTGGCCTCGCCTGCGGCCGGATCTTCAGGGTAGAATGGCCGCTCTGCCTGGCACGCGGAACACCCCGCCTGCGAGCCTGGGCGTTCGCCCAAAATCGGACATCTTGTCGGCCTGGCGGGGTGATCACAGCTGTGAGATCAGGAAATGAGCCAGCGGCGTCCGTCTCTCGGTCCGACGTTCTGGCTGCTGGCGGCCGGGCTTCTCGTCGCCACGGTCATCGCCTTCGCCCCGGTGCGCCATCACGATTTCGTCTCCGTGGATGACCACATCTACGTGACCGACAACCCGAGGGTGCTGGCCGGCCTCGCCTGGTCGTCGATCGCCTGGGCGTTCACCACGAGCTACGCGAACTTCTGGCATCCCCTGACCTGGCTGTCGCTGATGCTCGACGTGGAGATGTTCGGCGCGAGCCCGGGCGCGCTGCACGTTACGAACCTGGTGTTCCACCTCGCCAGCGTGTTCGTCCTCTTTCTCTGTCTCGTGCGCATGACCGGTGCGGCAGGCCGAAGCGCGTTCGTTGCCGCGCTGTTCGCTCTGCACCCCCTGCACGTCGAATCGGTGGCCTGGGTGTCGGAGCGCAAGGACGTCCTCAGCACTATCTTCCTGATGCTGGCGCTATGGTCCTACGCGGGATACGCGCAGCGGCGTGGTGGTGGCCACCGTGCCTTGCCGGCCTACCTCGTGACACTCGCGCTCTTCGCACTGGGGCTGATGGCCAAGCCCATGCTCGTCACATTGCCGTTCGCGCTGCTCCTGCTCGACTGGTGGCCGTTGGGCCGGGCAACCGCGGGTGCCGGTGGATCAAGCCAACGCGACAACGGAGCGGCCTGGTGGCGGGCATGGGTGCCGCTGCTGCTCGAGAAGATCCCGTTCTTCGCGTTGGCGGCCGCCTCTGGCGTGGTGGCGTTCATCGCGCAGCGCACCGGAGGCGCCGTCGCGGCGCTCGAGTCGTTTCCGCTCGCAGGCCGCGTGGCCAACGCGCTCCACTCGTGCCTCGAATACGTGGTGAAGATGGTGTGGCCGACGGGGCTGATCGCGTTCTATCCCTATCCGCAGCAGATCTCGGCGGGGCCGGCCATCCTCGCACTCATCGCCATCCTCGTCGTCTCCGCGCTCGTCATCCGGTTCGCGCCTCGCCATCCGTACCTGGCTGTCGGGTGGTTCTGGTACGTCGGCACCTTACTCCCCGTCTCGGGTCTGGTCCAGGTTGGCAGTCACGCGATGGCCGACCGCTACACGTACGTTTCGCTCATCGGTCTGTTCATCGCGATCGCCTGGGGCGCGTTCGATCTGGCCGGGCGGGCTCGTTCCGGGCGAGTCGTTCTCGCGGTTGCAGCGTGTGTCATCGTTGCGGCGCTCGGAGTGACGACGCGAGCGCAGGTGATGACGTGGAAGAACAGCGTCACGTTGTGGCGGCACGCGCTGGACGTTGTGCCTGGGAACTACTACGCGCACAACGGTCTTGGCCTGGAACTCGACAAGCAGGGGCGCACCAGTGAGGCGATGGCGCACTTCCGCGAGGCGAGCCGGCTCGCGCCGGGGTTTCCCAACGGACACAATAACCTGGGGCTTCTGCTGGCAAACCAGGGCCGGACCGACGAGGCTCTGGTCGAGTATCGAGAGGCCCTTCGGCTGGCCCCCGATTACCTGCAGGCACACCTGAACCTCGGGAATGCCTTATCGAAGGCCGGTCGGATTGAGGAAGCCTCGTCGCACTACGCCGAGGCCGTTCGCCTGAAGCCCGACTCGGTGGACGCTCGCACTAATCTGGGCAACGCCTTGCTCGTGCTCGGTCGCGTCGAGGACGCGGTCGGACAATATCGCCAGGCTCTCACGCTCGATCCCGGCTCTGCGCCTGCCCACTACAACCTGGGAAACGCGCTCCAGTCGATGGGTCGCCTGGACGAGGCCGTGGGGCATTACCACGAGGCGCTCGCACACCACGGCGACTTCGTCCAGATTCAAAACAACCTGGGAGCCACGCTCGAACGCCTCGGGCGGTTCGACGAAGCGCTCGCGCAATTCCAGGCCGCAATACGGCTCGATCCCGAATCGGCGCAGGCCCGGAACAACCTGGGCAACGTCTTCGGCCAGATGGGCCGGCCGGCCGACGCGGCGGATCAATTCCGGGAAGCCTTGCGGATCGATCCCACATACGCCGACGCGCACATGAACCTGGGAAGCGTGCTGGCTGATAGTGGTCGGCTCGGGGAGGCCGAGCGGGAGCACAGGCAGGCGGTCGCGTTGAACCCGCGGTCCGCCAACGCCCATTACAATCTCGCGAGCACGCTGCAGCAGCGGGGACGATTGGAAGAGGCGGTCGTTCACTACAACGAGACGCTCCGGCTCGAGGGCCCTTCCGTCGATCTCCATCAGTCGCTCGCTGCGACCTTCGAGCGAATGGGCCGTGCGGCCGAAGCGCAGGTGCATTACCGGGAGGCGTTGCGCCTGCAGCCGAACCAGCCGGATGCGGCCGCCGGCCTCGCGAGGGTCTCTTCGAAGCTGGGAAAGCGTCAAGACAGATGAAGACCTCCACGCTCCGGGCGGTGGATCAGTGGATAGGCCTGCCGGCGTGCCTGCTCCTGACGCTGCATCGATGGCTGCTCGGTGGTTCCGCTCCGGCCGGCCCGGTTCGGCGGATTCTCTTTGTCAAGCTGGCCGAGCAGGGGTCCACCGTCCTTGCCGAGGAGGCCCTGCGGAGTGCAATCGCCCGGGTGGGAAGCGAGCACGTTTTCTTTCTCGCCTTCGACGAGAACCGGTTCATCCTCGACGCGATGGATCTGATTCCCGGCGACAACGTCCTCACACTCGACGCGACGAGTCTGGCGACCGTCACGCGCTCGACCATCTCGGTGCTTCGTCGCCTGCGCGCGCTGCGGATCGACGCTGCCGTCGACCTCGAATTCTTCGCCCGATCGTCCGCGATCTTCAGTTACCTGAGCGGCGCGCGCCAGCGTGTCGGCTTGCACTCTTACGCCGGTGAAGGCCCCTCCCGCGGAAACCTGCTGACGCACCGGCTGCTCTACAACCCGTATCTCCACACCAGCCAGCTATTCCTCCTCCTGGTGGAGGCGCTCGACTGCGCGGCGAACCGGTTCCCAGCGTTCCCCCGGGTGCCGCCGAGGATGCGACAGCATGGCGCCATCCGGCGGCCGGACGCTGAAGACCTGGCTGCCGTTGCCCGTCTGCTGCGCGACTGCACGCGCCAGGCCGACGTGCCGCCGATCATCCTGCTCAACGCCAACTGCGGCGACCTGCTCCCGCTGCGGCGATGGGACAGCGGCCGATATGTGGGCCTGGCGCGGCGCCTGCTCGACGCGCGGCCCGAAGTCTACGTGGCATTTACTGGGAATCCGAACGAAGCTGCCGAGGCCGACCGGCTGGCGGCAGCGGTCTCGTCGCCGCGGTGCGTCTCGCTGGCGGGAAGGACTACTCTTGGCGAACTGCTGGCGCTCTATTCCCTGTCGCAGGTGCTGGTCACCAACGACAGCGGGCCCGCGCACTTCGCGACGCTGACGCCCATCGACGCCGTCACGCTCTTCGGGCCCGAGACGCCGGCGCTCTTTGCCGCCCAGACACCACGCAACCATGTACTGTGGGCCGGCATCGCCTGCAGTCCCTGTGTCAGCGCGTTCAACAACCGGCTGTCAACCTGCCAGGACAACGTCTGCATGCAGCAGTTGACGGTGGACCAGGTGTTCGAGGTCACCATCAGCGCCTACACGTCTCGACTCACCGCGCCATCCAGTACGTCATCTTGACCGACAGCGACTTGTTCCGAACCTGCATGAAGTGCGGGCCGGGCAGGTCCGTGTCCCATCCCTGGTTATAGACGATGTAGAGGTCGCTGCCGGGGCGGTAGATGTACCAGAGCAGCAGGTTGATGGTGGCCTGTTTCTTCGCGTTGTTGTACTGGATGAACCCCTTGGCGAAGAACGACGGCGAGAACGAGTAACTGACGCGGGTGCTCACCGTGTTGGTCACGTACGCCGGCACCGCGGGCAGCGTGATGCGGTTGCGGTTGTAGCTGATTTCCACGAGCAGGCGCGTGAGCGGCAGCAGGTTCAGCCCGGCGCTGAGCGTCGTCTTGTCGCCCCAGTAGTAGCTGCCCGCCTGCACGCCCGCGCTGCCCGACACGCGCAGGCTCGAGTTCGACAGGTACGAGGCGGTGAACGTGTTCCACGTATAGGCACCGACAGGCACGATGCCGTTCCCGAGCTGCCACGGCGCCGAGAGATGGTCGTCGTCGTGCAGAACGTCGACGGTGAGCGTGGACGTGTCGTTGAACGCCGCGATGAACTGCCCGTCGCCGGTCCGCGAGACCAGCGAACCGGCGTGATTCATGTAGGTGTCGAGCTGCCCCCCGATCGTCAGTTGCCGCACGCCCGGCCACTTCGGCCGTGGCGTCCACGCCCCGCGCACGCGCGGGTTCCGGATTCCAGTCCGCTTGATGTACCCCATCTCCGCGTTGAAATTGTCGCCGACGTCCAGGTACGTCACGCCGTAGTTGTAGTGGTCGTGCTGGTAGGCGAAGTCGAAGCCGGCCGCGTAGTCGTTGCCCTTGGAGCCGGGCGTGAATGTCTTCGCCGCCAGCGCCGTCAGCGTCGTCGTCTTGCCGAGGACAAGGTTCAGGTCCACGCCCGCCGTCCGGTTGAACGCCGCTCCGGTCCCACCCTCGCGGTTCAGGAGGATCGCGCCCATCGACGAATAGCCGAACACGTTGCGCTTGAGTCGCACGACCGAATAGTTGGCCCGCGGCAGCAGCACGGGGGCGTTTGGGGAGCCCACGCTCGCCTGGTCGGTCTCGATGTTCATCAACCCGACGCTGTAAGCGCCCAGGCGTCCCGTGATGCGCGCGCCGGCCAGCAGTGGCACCTCCCTGCCGTCGCCCGTCAGGCCGATGCGCCGCGAGTAGAACAGCGGCAGCAGGCCAGCGCCCTGGTCACCGTTCTCGGTCCCCGACTTGCCGTAGTTGAAGAGGCCGGCCGTTTCCGTGAAGAACTGCCGTTTCTCAGGGAAGAACAGGCTGAAGCGCGAGACGTTCACCACTTCCTGGTCGGCTTCGACTTGGGCGAAGTCGGTCTTGTAGGTGAGATCGGCGGTCAGGGTGTCGGTGAGGCCGATGCGGGCGTCCACGCCGTAGCGGTCGAGCTTGTTCGTCGACACGTCGGCCACGTTGTCGTAGCCGACCTGCGGCGCGAGGAACGGCACGACCTCGAGCCGACGCTTCGACTGGAGGTCGCGCAGTCCGTCGAGCACACCGGCATTCGACAGGCGGGCGAACCCGAACGCGCCCTGCGCGCGCGGATAGGACACCCAGTACGATTCCTCGTTCTTCCGCACGATTCGCCGCCCGACGTTGAGCCCCCACGTGGTCTCCCCAATCGCCGTCTTGAAGCGCAGTTGGCTGAACGGGATCGCGATCTCGGCGTACCACCCCTTGTCATCGATCGTGGTCCGGCACTCCCACACGGCGTTCCAGTCGTTGTTCGTCACCCGGGCATTGTCGGTGTACTGCGCGTCCTTGAGGGCGCCGAGCGGGTTGGTCGCGAAGTAGAAGCCGTTCCTGCGGTCGTGGAAGGTGTCGATCACGATCCGCATCTGGTCGCCCTTGGCGAGGCCCGAATCGCGCTTCCACTCGCTCGCGCGGATCCCCCGCGGGTCTGAATCGTAGGCCCAGAGCGCGAAGTAGATCTTCTTGTCGTCGTAGAGGACGCGGAATTCGGTCCGCTCCGAGATCGGGGCGCCCGGGCTCGGCTCCCGCTGGATGAAGTTCCCCTGCACCGGCGCCCGTTCCCAGACCGCGTCGTCCAGACGGCCGTCGATCTTCGGGGCCTGGCCCTTGGGAAGACGCACGGCCATGGCGTGAAATGTCTGGGGATCGATCCGGGCGAGATCGACCGGGGCCTGCTGACCCTCCGCGAGGCCCGGGGCGAGGGCGAACAGGCACAGGACCAAGCAGGTCGAGCGATGGGAGAACAGCATCGGAGCGCGTTCCATGATTCGGGGCAGCCGGGGGTGCGGGGGAACTCTATTCTCAGGCCTGAGTGGGCCTTCTCACAAGTACGGCGACGCATCGAGGGCCCCGATGCGTCCGGATGGCCACTTCATTCCGGTGCCCAACCCCCCCGACTCTTGT
>JANYLG010000081.1 GCA_025363775.1 Acidobacteriota bacterium
AGGCGTGGCGCGCGTTCTCGGCGTACAAGGAGAACGTGCTCGGGGTCATTTCCGACATCGAGTTTCCGCGCGGCGGCGTGATGTGTGCGGAGGCCGGCGTGGAATTCGCGCGCGCCGTCCGCGAGGCGCACCCCGACGTGCCGGTGGCCCTGCAGTCGAGCGTGTCGGAGAACCAGGCCCTGGC
This sequence comes from Acidobacteriota bacterium, assembly GCA_025363775.1. GTDB lineage: Bacteria > Acidobacteriota > Vicinamibacteria > Vicinamibacterales > Fen-181 > FEN-299. The sequence continues at coordinate 185 of JANYLG010000081.1, forward strand.
CGAATCGGTCGGCGCCGCGTTCCTGCAGAAGGACTCGCCGGTGCTGCTGCAGGACCTGCGGCGGTTCATGATCGAGAACTTCGGGTTCGGCGATTTCGTCTTCCGCCTGCCCGACGGCACCGAGGTGGGACGTGCCACCGACCTCCGGACGCTCGAGGAACTCCTGGGAACGGTCCCGGGCGAGAGCCTGGCGCACCACGCCGAGCGCAATCACTTCTCGAAGTGGCTCAAGGCGCGCACCGAGTTCGCCGTCGCGTACCACATGCGGCCGCGCAAGGTCTCCGACTTCGCGGACATCGAAGGGTTGCGCCGCGACCTGATCGAGTCGATCCGGCAGTACCGCGAGCAGCGGAACCGTGCGACGATCGTGGACTTCGATCGCCAGACGTTCGACACGCGCAGCCGCTTCACGCGTATCGGCAGCGGGTCGCTCGGCGGCAAGGCTCGGGGCCTGGCGTTCGTCAACCTGCTGCTCGACGAGAACGCCGTGCGCGACCGGTTTCCCGACGTCACCATCGACGTGCCCGAGTCGGTCGTCGTGGCGACGGACGGGTTCGATCGCTTCCTCGACGGCCACGACCTGCGTGGCTTTGCGATCGCGTGCGACGATGACGACGAGATCCGGCGCAGGTTCGTGGCGGCGCCGCTGCCGTCGGACCTCCTCGACGACCTCGGGTCGTTCCTCCACACGATCCGCTACCCCCTGGCCGTCCGCTCGTCCAGCCTGCTCGAGGATTCCCAGTACCAGCCGTTCGCCGGCATCTATTCGACCTACATGCTGCCCAACGACGATCCGGACCCTCGCGTCCGCCTCGACCAGTTGCAGGCGGCGATCAAGTGCGTGTACGCGTCCACGTTCTCGCGCCACGCAAAGGGATACCTGGCTGCCACGCCGTACCGGCTGGAAGAAGAGAAGATGGCGGTCATCCTGCAGCGGCTGGTGGGGCAGGTGCGCGGCTCGCGTTTCTACCCTGATTTCGCCGGCGTCGCCAGATCGCACAACTTCTATCCGGTGCCGCCGATGGCCGCGTCGGACGGCGTGGCGGCGATTGCGCTCGGGCTGGGCGCGACCGTGGTGAACGGCGAGCCATGCCTGCGTTTCTGTCCGCGCTACCCGCGGCACCTTCTCCAGTTCTGGTCGGCGAAGGTCGCGCTCAAGAACTCGCAGCGGCAGTTCTACGCGCTCTCGCTCGGCCAATCGCCTGCCGAGTTGGACGAATCGGGCGGAGCGTCTCGGTACGGCCTGGAGGTGGCGGAGGCCGACGGCGTGCTCGGCATGCTCGCGTCAACCTACTCGCGCGAGAACGACGCGATCTACGACGGCACGTCGCGCCCAGGCACCCGCCTGATCAGCTTCGCCCCGATCCTGAAGCACGCGATGTTCCCGCTTCCCGAGTTGCTCGTCCAGCTGCTTCAGCTCGGCGAGCACGGCACGAGCGCGGCGGTGGAGGTGGAGTTCGCTGTCAACCTGCCGGCCTCGCCCGGGGAGAGGGCGGAGTTCGCGTTCCTGCAGTTGCGTCCGCTGGCGCTCTCGCGTGAAGCCGCGGAACTCACGATTACCGACCAAGACTGCGCCGCCGCCATCTGCCACAGCCGCTCGGTGCTCGGCAACGGCCGCCTCGACCAGGTGTGCGATCTCGTCGTCGTCGACTTCCACCGGTTCGACCGCGGGCGGAGCCTCGACGTGGCGCTCGACGTCGCGCGGTTCAACCGGCTCCTCTTAGCCGACAACGTGCCGTATGTGCTCGTGGGCGTGGGGCGGTGGGGATCGAGCGAGCCGTTTCTGGGCATCCCGGTGAGCTGGGATCAGATCGCCGGTGCCCGCGCGATCGTCGAGGCCGGGTTCCGGGATTTCGCCGTCACGCCGTCCCAGGGAACACACTTCTTCCAGAACCTCACCTCGTCGAACGTCGGGTACTTCACCGTGAACCCGGACGCTGGCGAGGGATTCGTCGACTGGGACTGGCTGGCCGCGCAGCCTGCCGTGGAGGAAGCGGGGTGCGTGCGCCACCTCCGCTTCGATCGGCCCATCGTCGTGAAGATGAACGGGAAGACGAACGACGGCGTGATCCTGAAACCCGTGCTGTGAGACCATGTCGGGCCAGGCCGGTTGACCGGCCGCGCCCGACAGTGAAGGTCCGCGACGGCCGCCTGTCCGATCCCGGCGGCTGTGACACAAGCCGAAGCCCTCGTCGTTCGGGAGGCGGACGGCTTTCTGGCGCCTCGACCACGCGCGTCGGTGGGATCCCGCGCTACCCCGCTGGGCGGCGGAGCGGAAGGGCGCGCGCCGGGTCGGTAATGGCGCCGATCTTCGACGCGAAGCTCGAGTGGTTCTTGAAGTCCTCGTCGGTGACGATCTTCACGTCCAGAAGTCCCTCGGTCCGGTACCCCGTTCGCAGGTAGTTCATCTCGCTAAGGCAGAGGCTCCAGCCCTCGAGCCAGCCCTCGAGCGCCCGGCGCGAGTCGTCGTTGGCCTCCTGGTGCACGATCAGGTCGATGTCGCTGCCCGGGCCGGCCGTGGCGTTCTTCGTGCTGCCAAAGACGTACATCCCCTTGATGCCGAACCGGGCCGGATCCACCTCGGCCGCGATGTGCTCCGCCATTCGAAGCCGCCAGCGCCAGTGATCCTCGGTGATCTGGGGGATCCCCGTCTTCCGCTCCGGCGTGCCACTCTGTGCCAGCGTGGCCGGGGCGAAGAAGCCGACCGCCTCGTCGAGCTCGGCGTTCATCAGCACGTGCAGAACCAACCCGTCGGTCGTCTGCGTCACGTCGATGACGTGCACCACCTCGGACAGGTGGGCGTATTCCGGCAGCAACTCGCCGAGGATGTTTGGCGCGCGGCGCAGGAACACGTCGTTGCAGATCTGCCCGGCGTCGCCCGGGAAGAGCGGCAGGTAGCGAATGCCGGCCTCGACGAGGTCCTGGAAGAAGTGCGTGCCGAACGAGAGGTCGGGTACGTAGTTGCCTTTCTTCGCGGCAATCTCCATCAGGACGGAGGTGTTGTTGATGTCCGAGTAGGTGACGCTGACGCCCAACTTGATGTCGCCGCGGCTGCCCCAGCGCCCCGGACCCATCAAGATGAACTGGTGCTTCGGCAGGAGCTTGTTCAACCGGCCCACGGCGCGTCCGACGTCCTTCAGGTCGTCGAGGCTCTCGAGGCCGTCGTACTGTTCGGGATCGACGTAGACGACGTGGGTGACGTCGGGGACGCGGCCGTTCGAGACATACTTGTTCGCCGCGAACAGCACGCGATCGAGCGGCAGGTCGCGCGGAATCGCCGACGGCAGCGCGTCCCTCGAGAAGCTCTGCGGCCGGCACTGCAGCAGGTACAAGTCGCGGCCGTCCGAGGCGAACTCGATATCGACCGGCGATCCGATCCGCTCGCGGAGCAGCTTCAGCATCGCCCGCATCCTGGCCATGAAGGGCGTGCTGGTGGTCAGGCCGTCGAACGTGACGACCGTGTGGGATTCCGCTGGATCCCAGCCAAAGCTGACGGGCCGGTGGATCCCCTCGCTGTCGTACACGGAGGCGATTTGGTCGAGCGCCGGGTACTCGCGGCCGTGCTCCCGGAAGAGCTGCGCCGCGTCCACCGTCTCGAAGCGCTGCGTCTCGAGGTTGATGAGGTCGATCTTGCGCGGGGCGTACCGCAGCATTTCCTCGGGAGTCACGTTGACACGGAGTCCCGGCTGTCCGGGCGCGACGAGGATCGGGTAATCGTCGCCGATGCGGTCCACCGCGCGGGTGCCGAGGCCCGGCACGAGCCGCACCAGCCCGTCTTCACGCTTGATCCGCGGCGACCACCGGAACTCGTTGTTGCTGAACGCGACGCCGGCATACGACGGCAGGAAGTACGGGCCGACGCGCGAGCCCACGACTTCCTGGATCATGATCCCCATCTCCTCGTGCAGATCGAGGAGATTGCGCTCGGCCCGGTAATCGATCGGGTCGGGGCCGAAGAGCGAGGCATAGACCTCGGCGATCGCGTCCATCAGGGCGCTCAGCCGCTCGCCCTTGGTGCCGATGTTCGGCAAGAAGAGGCTCTTGTACTTCCCTGAGAACGCCGCGCCCATCCGGTCTTCCAGCAGGCTCGAGCTGCGGACGATGAGCGGCTTCCCTTCGAGGTCGTCCAGGGCCAGCGAGAGCCCCTTCATGATCTCCGGCGCGAACCGGGAGTTCTTGAAGACCTGGACGATGTGCGGGTACTCCCGCCGGATCTGCTCGATCTCCAGGTACTTCCGGGTGTAGACGTCCTCGAGCTGGTTGTATTCGACGAAACTCATCAGGCCGTCAGACGCGATGTACCACGTCTTGGGCACCTTGATGCCGGCGAGCAGGTCTGAATATTCACCGCACTTGCGGATGATCTGCGAGGCGAGCAGCATCCCCGCGCTCTTGCCACCGAGCTTGCCGTGGCTGGCCGGCGGGCTGATGATGTGGTTCACCAGCTCGTAGAAATCGCGAATCTCGATGTAGTTCTTCGCGATGTTGATGAACTCGAGGTCCTCGGTGAAAAACCGCCGCGCGAGCGAGACGCGCAGCCCGATCTGCACCGAGCGTGAAAGCTCCTCGTCCTGCACGGCCAGCTGGTGGTAGCGCTCGAGCGCCTGGCCGATGTCGGTCAGCGAGGTGCACTGGTTTTCGACCGCCTCCACGAGGAACCCCGACTTGTCGTCCCTGATCCACTTCTGGATGCACGAGACGATTTCGCCCTCGCTCAGGTGAGTGGCGGCGATGCGGAATGCGTCCTCCGTCAGCGCCAGCAGATCCTCGATGCTCGTGCGGCGGAGCGGGATGTTGTCCTCGAAGCCTTCGGCCTGCTGGGTGAAGTCGGCAGCAAACCGGTGAAGCAGCTGCTGCGCCTCGTCGATGCCGTTCCAGCAGAGGTAGTTGAGCATCCGGCGCGAGATCCGCAACAGCAGGTGCTGGTCGGTCTTGCGCAGGAACTCGATAATCACCCACCACTCGCGTTTCTCAGGCGACGCCAGGTTCTCGATCGCCGACTGCCAGCCGCGCAGCGTGGTCTGCAGCCGCCGCTGCATCAGGAAATGCCCCAGCCGCTCGGCGATCGTGTCGATCAGCTTCCGCTCTTCCTTGAGGAACGGCCCCTCGTCCGCGCGCGGCATCTGGCGCGTATAGAAAACGTCGATGGATCCCACCTTCTCGCCCTGCACGACGACGTCGGCGCGGAGGACCCAAGGGGTCTCGGTCACCAGCGGCGGCTGGTAGACCGTGTTGTCCATGGTGATCTTCGCCCAGCAGACGCTCGGGTACTGCCACCCGCCCGGCAGCACTTCGGTCAGGGTGCGGCACACCTCGTCGATCGAGGTGTCCTGCTGGTTGATCAGCTCGTGCACCTTGTAGAGGGTGTGAAGCTCCTTGGCGCGCTCCTGAAGCTGCTCGATGATGCTATTGACCGGCTGATTCGTAGGGTTCATGGCGTTAGGAGGTTCTGGTTCCAGAGGATCGCGCCGTGTCCCTGGCGGCCATCCACGGCAATGTGGAGTGGACGCGCCAGGCGCACGTGCCGGACGAATTCGGTTTCGGTGACGGCATCCCGCTGCGCCAGGCCTGCCCAGTCGATGGCGAAATTGCCGTTGAAAGGTACTGAGAAATAGCTCACGTTGAAGCTGGAAATGTTGTGAAAGAAGTGCGATCCCTGGCTCAGGTCGACGTTCATTGCCGGGAGCGTCGCTTCTACGATAGCCTTTGCGCCGCCGATTTGCGACCAGGTGACGGGAGTGCCCAGCCAGGGATCCGAGCTCCCCCAGCGCCCGAACCCGATCAGCAGGTAGGGCACGCCCCGCTCGACGAGATCCAGGTTGATCCGGGCGATCTGTTCGGCGATGGCCGGCGTGTGTCGGGCCTCGAACCCATCGGGCTTCACGTACACGACGTCACGCACGTCGGTGACGAGGCCGTTCCCCATCACGCGCTCGGATGCGACCAGCAGGTTGTGGCAGTCAATCGCCTGCAGGTCGACGTCGACGACGGTATCGGACACGGCCATGGGTCGGACTTGCAGGAGGCCAAATCGCGCCGGACCGTCGGCACCCTCGGGCGGAAAGGTGACGGCAAACTCGATCTCGACCGGTGCACCCAGGGCGTCCTGGCACAACTGCAGCAACGCCTTCAGCATGTCGTTGAGCGCGTATTCCTCGAGGACCAGCAGCGGCGCAAAGTTCAGCGCGCGCGGGCCCCTGATGCCCACGCCCATCGACAGCCGGTCCGAGCGAGCGTCATAGGTCGACGCGACCAGGCGCAACGTCTCGTCTGCTTCGGCGTCGGCCACCGGGAGGCTCACGAGGTACTCGGCCTCGGCCACCGGGTCGTACGCCGGGGACTTGCCCATGTTCACGGCCCAGAAGCGGAGTTGCGTCTGTCGGAGCAGGTCGCGGACCGACGAGTACGGGGGCGTGGCGCGCGGATATGCGGGAGAGTAGCTCCAGGTGATGCCGCCATCCACGATCGTCTTCCCGAGGCCAAACGCCAGATTGACGACGCCGTCTTCGGGGCGCGTGTGGCCGGAGCGGTAGAAGCTGTACGAGCGGGCCACGCCGGACAGTTCCGGGTAGAACCGTTCGTCATGGCGGGCGCCGACGATCGCCTGGAGGATCACCGCCATGCGATCCTCCGAGCCGTGGCCAGTCAGGCGACGGTAGTTGCGGGCGTTCTCGAAGAATGTGGATGCGTAGACGAACTTGATGGCTTCAATCAGCTTGTGGAAGCGCGTCTCCACATCGAATTGGTTGTTCGGGATCATCTTCGTGGCATAGACGCCGGCAAAGGGCTGGTGCAGCGCGTCCTCGAGCAGGCTCGACGATCGCACCGCGAGCGGCGTGTGGACCTGGCGGATCAGCGCGTAGAGGTCGCCGAGGAGTTCGACCGGCAGGTCCGCGGCCTGAAAGCCGAGTGCGATCCGGTGATCGGACTCGCCCGAGCGGACCAGGTCCCACAGCCGGTTCGAGTCCATGAAGGTCTCGAACAGGTCGGTGGCGATCACCGTCAAGGTCGGGACGTGCACGTCGAAGTGGCGGAGCAGGGTCTTCGCCCGGGCGGTGCCGGCGCTCGCCTCGAGGCCGGTGGCGGGGAGATCCTTCACGCTCAGCAGGCTGTGGGCCTTCCCCCCGAATGCGCCGGAACCGATGCACGTGAACTGCTCGGAGCCGTCGAAGAAGCGGCGGTCGAACGCGGGAACCGTGGGCCGATCGAAGCGTGTTGTCATCGGGTCCGCCTCCAGGCGCCAGAGCAGCCACGATGAGAATACCCGATCCGCCCCCCGGCCAAAAGAAAAGGGGCGACTCTTTCGAGCCGCCCCCGGACTACCCTCGACTGGCTGCGTCAGAACCGACTTCCTTCGTCAGTTCCGACCGACATCGTCAGAACCGACTGGCTGCGTCAGTTCCGACTTCCTGCGTCAGTTCCGACTTCCCTATACCCAGCCGCGGTCCTTGCAGGCCTTGGCGACGCGGTTCACGGCGATGACGTACGCCGCATCGCGCATGTAGAGCTTCTGCTTGCGCGCCAGGTCGCTGACCGCGTGGAACGCCGACGTCATCTTGGTATCCAGCTTGCCCAAGACTTCATCGCGTTCCCAGTAGTAGTTCATGTTCCCCTGCACCTGCTCGAAGTAGCTGCAGGTGACGCCGCCGGCGTTGGCCAGGAAGTCGGGAATCACGAAGATGCCGCGCTCGTGGATCACCTTGTCGGCTTCCGGCGTCGTCGGGCCGTTGGCGCCCTCGCCGATCAGCTTGACCTTGCCGTGAATCTTGTTCACATTCTCGCCGGTGACCTGGTTTTCGATGGCCGCCGGCAGCAGGACTTCGACTTCCTGCTCGATCCACGCGTCACCCGGCAGGATCTCGTATCCGAGCGTCTTCGCCTTGCCCTTGTCGATGCCGCCGAAGTGGTCAGTGATCCCCATCAACTCGTCGGGGTCCACGCCGGACTTCTTTCGGAACGTATAGGAGATCTGGTCTCCCTGATCCCAGCACGACACGCAGATGACCTTGCCGCCGAGCTGCCGGTACAGGCGCACGGCGTACTGCGACACGTTGCCGAAGCCCTGGACCGACGCGGTGCAGTCGGCCGGCTTGAGGCCCATCTCGCGGAGCGCTTCGCGCACGGTGAAGATCAGGCCGTAGCCCGTGGCCTCGGTGCGCCCGAGCGAGCCGCCCATGCCCACCGGCTTGCCGGTGATGAAGCCGGGGTACCGGCCGCCGTGAATCGCCTCGAACTCATCCAGCATCCACAGCATGTGCTGCGGGTTGGTCATCACGTCGGGCGCCGGCACGTCAATGACCGGGCCGATGTTCTTCGCCATCTGACGGACCCAGCCGCGGCAGATCGCCTGCTGCTCACGCTGGCTGAGGTTGTGCGGATCGCAGATGACGCCTCCCTTGCCGCCGCCCAGCGGGATATCGACCACCGCGCACTTCCACGTCATCCAGGTGGCGAGGGCGCGGACGGTGTCCAGCGTCTCGTTCGGATGGAAGCGGATGCCGCCCTTGGCCGGGCCGCGGGCGTCGTTGTGCTGGACGCGGAAGCCGCGAAACACCTTGACGACGCCGTCGTCCATGGAAACCGGGATCGCGAATGAAAACTCGCGCATCGGGTTGCGGAGCAGATCCCTGGTGGCCGCGTCGAGGTTGATGACGTCGGCAACTTTGTCGAACTGGGTCTGCGCCATTTCGAACGGATTAAATGCCTTCTTGTTCACGAATGATCCCCTCTCTGCTGACGATCCGCCTCGACTGAGGCGGTAATAAGGCTGTGGCCGTCCATCCAAACAATCAGAAAGTGTATCACGGCACACCCCGGGGATGGCTGTCCACCGAGTTCTTGTGTTCCCCACCGGCACTTCATCGTCCGCCCCGACCCTTCTGCGTCCGCTCCCGACTCTTCGTCGTCAGTTCCGACTCCTCGTC
>JANYLG010000094.1 GCA_025363775.1 Acidobacteriota bacterium
CGCGCGCCGCCGCGCGGGTGTGCAACCCGCCGATCGCCACGCGTCCGGCTGCCTCGGCCTCCATCACGTTCCGCGCGGTGGGCGCGAGCAACTGCATGGGTGGCGCGGACGCGCTCAAGCCCGCGTGCACGGCCGCCTGCATGATCTCGAACCGCCGTACCATCTCCTCGATCAGCGCGCCCTCCTCGAGGACGAGCAGGCTGGCCTCGTAGGCGACCGCCACTCGCCCGAGCGACCATCCCCGCTCCTTCGCCAGCGCCACCATCTCCTGGCCCGACGTGAACAGCGGACGCCCGCGCTTGGCGAAGGCAATCGGCGGAGTCTCGCGCAGCGAGACCACGTCCGGCCGGGCACACAGGCGCGCGCGAGCATCGGCGGAGAGCGGGGCGACGCGCGGCACGACCAGCAGCCGGCTCCCGCCGCGCGGCACGCGGGTGATGCCTTCCGCCGCCGCCCCATCGTCTTCCAGCGCTTCCTGCACGACGGCTTCCGCCCCCTCCCGAACCTCAGCCAGCACGCAGTAGGTTTCACCGGTCAACAGCACCGGCCAGTCGTCGGTCCTCGTCACCTCGACTGCGCCGCCGCCGACCGATGTCGCCCGCAGCCGGGTTCGGGCACCGTCTGCCGCAGCCAGTTCGATATCCACCGTGTTCGGATGGTCGGCGCCTGCGAGAGGTTCAACGTGGAAGGTCAGCGCCAGTCCGGCAGCGACGGCCTCCTCGAGCGCCTCGAAGAACCGCGTGTCGGTCAGCGACCATCCGAGCAACCCTGCCGCAAAGGCCCGGTCCGCGCCCTGCTGACGGTAGACCTGCGCGTAGGAACCCGCCGGGTCGAACGTGCAGCGGGCCCGCACGGGCGCGGCGCCAAGCAGCGCCCGCGCCAGAACGGCGATGTGATACGAGCCCGCCGTGTGGGAACTCGACGGCCCCCGCATCACGGGGCCGAGAATATCGTTGAACACCCCGGGAGCCTTTGTCATCACGTTTGCCAATGTAGCACGGGCAGCGGCGGTCGGTCGGTCGGTCGTCCCTGCGACAACGGTCGCCGGTCGCGCCCCGCCTGTGTTATCGTGGCCCGGCCCGGAGAATCGACACATGCACCTTCAACTCATCGACTGGGTCATCGTCGTGGTTTCGCTGCTGGTTTGCTTCGTGCCGGCGCTCTTCTTCGGCAAGCGGGCTGGCCAGAGCACGTCCGAGTTCTTCGTGTCCGGGCGGGCGGTTCCGTGGTGGCTCGCCGGCCTGTCGATGGTCGCCACCACGTTCAGCAGCGATACGCCGAACCTGGTCACCGACATCGTCCGCCGCAACGGCGTGGCGGGCAACTGGGTGTGGTGGGCGTTCGTGCTGACCGGCGTGTCCACGGTCTTCTTCTACGCGCGGCTCTGGCGCCGCTCGGGGGTGATGACCGATCTGGAGTTCTACGAGATCCGGTACTCGGGCAAGGCGGCGGGTCTGGTGCGCGGCTTCCGGGCCGTCTACCTGGGGTTCCTCTTCAACTGCATGATCATGGCGACGGTCAACCTGGCCGCCTGCAAGATCGCCGGCGTGCTCTTCGGCTTCGAGCGCTGGCAGACGCTCGCCTTCGTCGGCGCCTTGAACGTGGTCTTCGCGACGCACTCCGGGCTCTGGGGGGTGCTGGTCATCGACATGGTGCAGTTCTTCATCAAGATGACCGCCGTCATCGCGGCGGCCTACTTCGCCTTGCAGGCGCCTGCGGTGGGCGGCCTCAGCGGGCTGATGACGAAGCTGGCCACGGCGAAAGGGCCTGGCGGACTGAACTACCTGAACATCCTGCCGGACTTCACGAACAACTGGGACATGGCGGTGGCCGTGTTCGTCATGCCCATCGCGGTGCAGTGGTGGGCCGTCTGGTATCCCGGCGCGGAACCTGGCGGCGGCAGCTACATCGCGCAGCGCATGCTCGCCTCGAAGTCGGAAAAGGACGCGCTCGGCGCAGTCCTGTTCTTCAACATCGCGCACTACGTGCTGCGACCCTGGCCCTGGATCATCGTCGCCCTGTGCTCGATTATCGTCTACCCGCAGCTCTCCGACATCACGACGGCCTTCCCGCACCTCGACCCGAGCCTGATCGGCCACGACATCGCCTACCCGGCGATGCTGAAGTTCCTGCCGGTCGGCTTCATCGGCCTGATGGTCGGGGGGCTGATCGCCGCCAACTCGTCCACCATTCTCACGCACCTCAACTGGGGCGCGTCGTACCTGGTACACGACTTCTACCGCCGCTTCATTCGCAAGGATGCCAGCGAGAAGCACTACGTGGCGGCCGGCCGCGTTGTCACCGTCATCCTGTTCTTCTGCTCGTCGAGTCTCGTGTTCGTGCTCGACAGCGCGAAGGACGCATTCGACGTGATCCTGCAGATCGGGGCCGGTACCGGGTTGCTGTACCTGGTGCGCTGGTTCTGGTGGCGCGTCAACGCGTGGTGCGAAGTGGTCGCGATGCTCAGCTCGTTCGCGGTATCGATGACGATCCTCGTGATGGCGAAGAACGGCCTCCACATGAGCACGCACGTGGCGCTCCTCGTCACGATTGCCGTCACGACCCTGTGCTGGGTGGTCACGGCGTACGTCGGCCCGGAGACCGACCGCGAGACGCTGGTGTCCTTCTACGCCAAGGTCCGGCCGTTCGGGCCCGGGTGGGACCGCATCCGGCGCGAGGCAGGGCTCGGCAAGGACGCCCTGCGCACGACGGGTGACAACATCCCGCTCGCCCTCCTGGGCTGGGTCTCGGGCTGCACGGCCATCTGGGCGGCGTTGTTCACCGTCGGCAACTTCCTGTACGGCCGCACGAGCATCGCGCTGGGCCTGCTCGGCGTCTTCGCGGTGTCCGGGCTCGCGTTGCTCTACGTGGTCCAGAAGCTGTGGTCGGATCGGGGTGTCGCAGAAGCCGAGTAGCTGGCGGATCGGGCTAGGGCCGTGGGCGGTGGTGTCTATTGGTTGATTCGTGGCAGAAGAGTGGTCAAGAGCACGCGCTAAGGCGAAGCGCAGTCGTTGACAGAGTGGAGAAGACATGAGACCCCTCGCATTGCTCGTCGCTCTCTTCATCATGGTCGTCGGCATCGTGGGCATCGTCGCGCCCGATCGTCTGATGGCGGCTGGGCGGTACGTGATTACGCCGGCCGGCCTCTACGCGATTGCCGCTCTTCGAGTCGGGATGGGGCTCGTGCTGATGTTGGTCGCACCGACCTCACGTGCGCCCAAGACCCTGCGTGCGCTTGGATTCGTTGTGCTCGTGGCGGGACTCGCGACGCCACTGTTCGGAGTTGACCGCGCGCGAGCGATCGCTGACTGGGGGGCAGCCCAAGGACCCGCGCTCCTGCGGGGCGTAGCCGGGGTGATGTTGGCCATCGGCAGCTTCATCGCGTTTGCGGTTGCCGCTGATCGCCGCCCTGCCTAACCACCGAATGGAGCCGACGCGCTGATGCGGATCAGGGAGAAAGCCGACCGGTTCGACAAGAGCCTCGACCGGGCCTTCGATCGCATTCCTGCCATCTGAATCCTCACTCCCTCATCGCTTCCGCGTCTGCTTGGGCCGAGTCTTGGCCGTTGCGCCGGTACGTGCCGCCGGCGCTGCCGCTTCGTTCACGGACGGGATGGTGCTCGGGGCATCGAGCAGGAACTTCGGATCGATCCGGGCGTTGTGCCACCGGACGCCGAAGAACAGGTGCGGCCCCGTGGATCGACCCGTCGATCCGACCATGCCGAGTGTGTGGCCCTTCGTAACCTCCTGCCCGACCTCGACCGTGATAGTCGAAAGGTGGAAGTACATCGTGACGAGACCGTTGCCGTGGTCGATGAACACCGCATTGCCCGCAAAGAACAGGTCCTCGGCCAACACCACCGTCCCGTCGGCCACAGAGAGGACCGGGCTGCCCGCGGGCGTGGCGTAGTCGCTCCCGGTATGAGGCTGGGGTGCAGGCTTGCCGTTGAAGATCCTCTTTACTCCGAAGGACCTGCCCTCGGGCAGCGGCCTGGCCGGTGCCCCGATCGGCAACGTGAACTTCGCCGGCCCCTCCGGGCGTGCCCAGACCTTGCTCAGCCGCACCTGTTCGCGCGAGTCGCGCTCGAGGTCTTTCGGCGAGGGATTGGCTTGCGGAATGTCGGGAAGGGTGACCTCCTCGGTCCCGTACGGGAAGGGCCCCACCGAGATGCGCGCGATCTCCCGGCGACCGGAGATCACGCGGGAGATCGTGATGACCGCCGGCTTCTGCTCGAGGTCGATCGGATAGTAGCAGGTCTCCTTCAGCGCGGCCCACCCGCGTCCGTGTATGCTGCAGCGCGTCGTGCCCGGCGCGGTCCAGCGGACCAGCGTGCCCGGCGCCGCGGTGATGGGGGCGCCCGGCTTGTCGGCAGCCAGGGCGGGCCCCGGGATCCAACAGACAAGAGCCAGCGCTCCAGGCAGGAGATGGCGGAGAACAGCTGTCATAGCGAGTCCCTCCGTGCCGTTGACCCGCGTCGCAGAAACTGCGGGCCTAGAATCTTCGCGGTCCAGCTACTCGAAATCACTGCCTTGGGTTCTCAACGTGATCAACTGCGACAGTGCGCCCCTGACGATAGTCACCATGGAACGACCGGCTCCGATTCGCCGCTCGTGGGTTACGCTGCGAGTTGGAGCACTGCACAACGCCGGATAAACGGGGTCTGCACTCGCCAGGTTAACGGAAGGTCCGCTATCAGACACCGCCCGCCGGCGCCTCCCCGCGGTACCGCGCCCCTGGCACAGGGCCGATTATGGCAGCGTCGGGTGACTTGTCAAGCAAAGCAGGCGTTGCCTGCAGAGCGCGCCGCTCGTCCGGCAAGTGCCCGAACGAAGAGCGGGCGTACCTCCGGCGAGTCGGCACCGAGCGCGCCGGTCACGCGCAGGGGTCGAAAGCCGCGACGCCCGTCTGCTCGTCGAAAGGTCCGGCCTCGAAGGCCGGCGCCCTTCGACCCGGCCCTGTGAGGGCAGGTTTCCGGGCCCTGCTCGCGAGCGCGCCCTGCCCGCGCGCGGCTACAGCAGCCGGGAGTTCATCTCGGGGTGCTCGAGGACGATGTCCTTGACGATGTCGATCCAGGTGTCGCGGCTGCCATCCGGCAACCGCTCGAACCGGAGTTTCTTCTCGACGAGCAGCGTGTCCACCAGCTGGTCGATCTGCCGCATGAAGAACTCGTCCGTATCGCGGACCCCATCGGCGGCGGCCTGCCCCGAGATCGGCACCTTGAACAGCAGCGTGTAGCTTTTCATCCAGTAGTCCACGAACCGCTCGATCGCCTTCTGCCGCCCGCACGCGAAGGCCAGATACGCGTAGTTGTCGAGCACGCTGCGGTCGCAGACCACCACGTCATGGTGGGCGGACGATCGGATTTCCTCCGCCACCTGGGTGCTGAGGATCCACGTTTGCGCGTCGAGCGACGTCTTGCGGTTGATAGGCAGTGGAGAGAGGCGCGCCACCTCCTTGACCATGTCCACGTTGATGCCCTGCCGCTTCAGCGCCGCCGCCAAGTCGTAGCAAAGCGTGGTCTTGCCAACGCCGTGAGTCCCGATGAAGGCGAGTTTCATTGCGCGGGCAGACTACCGGCTCGCCTGCGGGCTGTCAAGCGACCCGCCCGACAAGGGCGACGCGCCGAGCCGCTCGATGAGCGTTTGGAAATCGTCGGGATACGGGCAGTCGATCTCGAGGCGCTTCCCGGTGACCGGGTGTGACAGCCGCAGGGCGGACGCGTGCAGCATGACGCGCGCGACGGGCTCCCCCGCAATCGTCGCGGCTCCCCCGTATCGGACGTCGCCCAGGATTGGAAGGCCGCTGGCGGCCAGGTGGACGCGAATCTGATGCTTGCGGCCGCTGACGGGCCGCGCCTCGACGAGAAGCGCCGCCCGCGTCGATCGCAGGACCGCAAACGAGGTCTCCGCCGTCAACCCACCCTCCCCTGCAACAACCATCCGCGCGTTCCGTCCCTTGCCTGACAAGGCCAGCGGTGCCGACTGACGCCAGGTCCGCCGCGGCATGACACCAGGTCGAGCCACCACCGCGTGGTAGATCTTCTCGACCTCGTGCATGCTGAATGCGCGCGCGAGGCCGGCATTCGCGGCCGGATCGGTGGCCAGGAGCACCACCCCCGACGTCTCGACGTCGAGGCGATGGTGCAGGCCCAGGTAGGGTGTCGATGCCGACCCGGCCCTCGACCGAGCGGCCAGCATGCGCCGCACCTCGGTGAACAGGTCCGGGCGCCTGGCGTCGGCGCTGACGTGCGCCAGCAGACCGGAGGGCTTGGCCACCGCCACCAGCCAGGAATCTTCGTACAGGATTCCGACGGCCGGACGTGCGGAACCAGTGGTCGCCCCGGCCAAGCCGCGCATCCGGCCCAGATCAACCATGGCTTCGAGCCGCTGACCGGCGGCCATCAGCATGCCGGGACGCCGAACCGGACGGCCATCGAGCCAGATCGCGCCGGCCATGACGAGGCGACGGATCGCGGATTTCGAGAGATCGCGGCCGAGCGCCTCGGGGAGCCAGCCGCCCAGCACGGAATCAAGGCGCACCCCCACATGCACAGGAGAGAGCGGGAGGCGAAGCCGCGACATGCTCACCGGGAGAGTATGGCCCAGATCACCCAGCGTACGGTTTCCTGCTGACGCTGACAGCCCAACTTGGTAGCATAGACTCTGCCGTCCCTGAAAGGTCCATCTTGAAGCCTGTGTCACACCGCCTTTGGTTTGCGCTCCTCCTCTGCTCCCTGGCCGTCGCGGTCGGATGTCAGTCGTCCGTCGCGAAAGCCCCGGAGGTCCCCCCGGCCGCCGGTGCGTCCGCGGCCTTGGCGCCGGCGGCGGACCACACCCTGACCGACACCGCCCGCGTGCTGGCCGGCCTGCGGCCCGCGCCGACGAGCCCTCTCGCTGGCGTGGCGGCGCGGCCCGAGTGGCAGGCGTGGCAGAAGGAATTCGACGACCAGTGGACCCAGGCCACCCGCGATCGCTTCGTCCAGATGATGGCCTGGCGGGACCAGGAGTTGACCCCGGTCGCCGGGACATGCACGACGCTGATGTACCCGTTCAGCGGCCCTGACATCCTGAACGCGTGGCTCCTGTTCCCCAACTGCAAGCGTTACATCCTGTTCGGTCTCGAGCAGCCCGGCTCGCTGCCGGCTCTCGATCGACTGTCGGCCGACCGGTTGACGGCGCTGCTCGAGGAAACGCGCCACGCGCTCAACGACCTGCTCGCGAGGAACTACTTCATTACCCGGCACATGCTGGCGGATACGGCGGCAAAGGAACTCCACGGCACGCTGCCGCTCATGGCGGTCTTCCTCGTGCGAATGAACGCGGAGATCGTCAGCGCCCGCGACGTCGAGATCGGAGAGGACGGTCAACTGCGCAGCCGCACATCGGCGGTCAAGGATCGGCACGCCGCGGCCGCCCTCGAACTCGTCTTCACGAGGCCGGGCCACGAACCCCAGACCGTCATCTACTTCCGGGCCCGGGCCGAAGACCGGGTCGTCAACGAGCGCCCGGGCGTACTTCTGTTCCTCGAGCAGGAGGCGCCGTTCGCCACGTTCCTCAAGTCGGCCTCCTACCTGCTGCACGGCAACCAGTTCACCTTGGTCCGCAGCCTCCTGCTCCGCAAGTCGCGGCTCGTCCTCGAAGACGATTCGGGCATCCCGCTGCGATTCCTGAAGACGCCTGACTGGCACGTCACGCTCTACGGCAAGTACCAGAAGCCGGTCAAGGACTTCAACTACGGCTACCAGGTGGACATGGCCAAGGCCTATGCGGACGAGCGCGCCGTGAAGCCGCTGACCTTCTCCTTCGGCTACCACTGGGAAGCCGGATCTGCCGCCGTGATCCTTGCCGTTCGCCACCCGTCCCCGCCCGTCCAGTAGCCGTCCCACCGCCCCGGCCAGCAGGCGATCACGCCCGCCGATTCACCGCGTCCGTCCGCGTGCGCGGGTATCCGGGCCTCGGCATTGGGGGACCACACGTGCCTTTGGCACGCAATTGCCAAAAGGCTGCGAGGACTTGCCGCCCGGCCGGGATAAGGGCCGCGCCCTCGTTGGCCCGCGCGAGGCTCTTGATCATCGTGTCGGAATGGTGATCTGGGAGGGGCGCGACAGGCTGGGCCGTAGTGGTCCGAATGGCGCTCAGCGGATACAATACCCGCGACCCGTCGTGTCGGACCACCTTCATGCGAAAAGCCCTCATCTTCGTTTTGGCCGTATCGTTCGGCCCCGCCCTGTTCGCCGCAGCGCGGGACTCGAGCCACAACGACTACCACGTACTCACCTCGTACCCGGAGGCTCGCCGATGACGATGCGCAAGACGCCGCCGAGCGCCGACGGCCCGGCCCTCGCGCCGGCCGCGTTCCCGCAGCTCGAATCGTTCTTTACAGGGTACCTGCACGAGGACTTCCTTGTGGAGTACGGCTCCCCGGAAGGCGCGCTGCGCGCGTGGCGCATGGACGCGAGTGCGAAGGAAAGCCAGCAGCTGGACCGCGAGGCCGCGCGCCTGGTGGCCTCGGCCGCCAGGATGCCGTTCGACGCCATTGCGGCGTTCGTCCGCCGCGACCTGGGCAGCGCCTGGAGGCCATCTGACGTCGCACGCCTCCAGAAGCTCTTCGCCGCGACTCCGAAACGAGCGCCCCGATGATGCACCAGTCCGGTTGCGCGCGCGGGCTGGTACTCCTGCTGTCGGTCTGCTGCCTCTCGGCCGGGTCAGCCGGCCAGGCCACAACGGCCGCTCCACCCTCGGCGTCCACGCAGGGCGAGTTGCTCTTGCGCCTGGCTGATGACGTGGCGCGAGAGGTCGAGCAGCTGCGCGGGTGGAAGTTCAAGCGGCCGGTCAGGAAGGAACGGATCCCGCTGGCACGCGCTCGCCGGGATATCTATCGCATGCTCCTCGCGGCGGACAAGCCCGACCACCGGGCGCGCGTGCAGGCGTTCCTCCGGGTCGCCGGCCTGATTCCGCCGGACTGCGACCTCCTCTCGACCAGCCTCACCGTCCTCGACCAGCAGGTGGCCGGATATTACGAGCCCGCCACGCGGACGCTGCGCCTCGTCGACCGTCCGAACCCAATGCCCCCGTTCGTCGAACGGATGATCCTCTCGCACGAGCTCACCCACGCGCTCGACGACCAGTACATCGACCTCGGCGGGCTGATGAAACCCGTGAACGGCACCGAGGATACGGAGTTCGTCGCCACGGCCATTGCCGAAGGCTCGGCCACGTCGCTGATGCTCCAGCACATGTTCGCGGCACAGAAATCGGGCCACTTCAGCCTGAGCGACCTGTCGCAGTACGTCACGGAGGAACTGGAGCGAGCTCGCACTTTCGAGCAACTGCCCCGTTACTTCTCCGCCATGTTCGGATCCTACGTGATCGGCGCTGCGTTCCTGGCAAAGGGCGAGCTGGCGACCTTGCTGACTCAGGCCGACAATCGGGCGGTGGGCGAGGCGTTGCTCATCGCCCGTCGGGCCCTCCCGCGCTCGAGCGAGCAGATGCTCCACGCCGAAAAGTACTGGGACGCGATGCGGGGCGACGAACCGGTGATCATCGACGACAAGGCGATGGATCTCTGGCTCGACAGGCCGGGCCGTCACATCGTCCACCGCGACACGCTGGGCGAGCTGCTCACCGCCATTCTGACCGAACCGCGCGACACGCCCCGCGATCTGTCGAAGCTGCAGTCGGTCGGCGCGTGGACGAATGCGGGCGCGGCAGGCTGGGGCGGAGATCGGTTCTACCTGATGGCCAACCGTACGGGACCCGATGTGCTGCGCACGACGAAAGGGCTGCAGGGCGTGTGGGTCACCGCGTGGGACACGCCGAAGGACCGCGACGAATTTCTCGCCGCGCTGGAGCAGGGATCCTCAGCGCCCAACTCCGTCTTTGTGCCGGTCGGCCGCCAGCTCGCCGTTGTCTTCATCGCGATCGATCCCCGCGAGCGCGAGTCGCTGCTCCGCCGACTCGCCCTGTTGCCGCTTCCGATGACGCGGGCCGGCCAGGCGTGGAAGCCATAGCCGCAAGCCCTGGCCTCTGATCGCTGCCGCACGACCAACGGAGACTGAGATTCGGAGCGGGGGGACACGCGGCAGCACGACCTCCGCTAATCGGCCGGCAGAACCGTATCATCCAGGAGTTGGTGACAGGGCCTGCGCCGAGCTTGACATGTGGGCCCGGCAGATTCAAAGTGTCAGCATTCTCCGTCACTCCCCGGCGTCCGGTTCGTCACCTCGCAAGTCTCTTGGAGGTCTCAGATGAATCCGCTACGTGCCTTAGCCGCTGCCGGCTCACTCGCACTGCTCCTCGTGGTCGTGTCGCCCTCCGATTTGTGGGCCCAGAACGCCCAGATCATCGGTAGCGTCAAGGACCAGACCGGGGGAATCGTCCCCGGTGCCACCGTCACCGCGAAGAACCAGGAGTCCGGGCTCACGCGAATCAATGTCACCAATGAGAGGGGCGAGTTTCGCCTGCCCGCCCTGCCGCCGGGGATCTACAGGCTGACCGTGGAACTGTCGGGGTTCAACACGGAGAGCCGGCCCGACATCCTGCTGACGATCGAGCAGACAGCCGCGCTCAACTTCACGCTCAGGCCGGCTGCCGTGGCCGAGACCGTGACCGTGACCGGCGAGGCGCCGATCATCGACACGAGCCGATCCGACGTCGCCACGGCGGTGTCCAACAGGCAGATCCAGGACCTGCCGGTCGCCTCGCGCCGGTGGATCGACCTGGCGATGCTCGTTCCCGGAACGTCGCAGGACAACATCCGTGGATTCTTCTACCGCGGCAACGCAAACATCGGCGGCGGGACCCGCGAGTATTCGAACATGTCAATGGTGGACGGCGTCAACAATACCTGGGCAGAGATGGGCGAGCCGCGCCAGAACTTCGCGATGGACTCCATTCGGGAGTTCAAGGTCTCGACGTCGAACTACAAGGCGGAATATGGGCTGGCGACCGGCGGCGTGATGACCGTCGTGTCGAAGTCCGGCACCAACACCCTGCACGGGTCGGGGCTCCTCTTCGTGCGCGACGCCTCACTGACCGCGATTGAGTACTTCCAACAACTGCAGAACAAGCCGAAACCCGACTACCGCCGTTATCAGTATGGCGCCACGATCGGCGGCCCGGTCGTCCAGGACAAGACCCATTTCTTCTTTGCGGTCGAGGCGACCAAGGAGAAGCAGTTCTTCACGGTGTTCGCCGGCGGACTGTGGCCGAAGTACGAAGGGATCTACCCGAGCGACCAGAACCGGTGGACCTACACTGCCAAGGTCGACCACCAACTGAACCAGGGCCAGTCCATCTTCGTGCGGCTTGCGCAGGAAAACGAGTACCGCCCGATCATCACCAGCGGAGGGCGCACCCACCCGTCCGCCTCGTTCGATTTCGCGGTGCCCCGCCAGTCGGCGGTGGTTGGACACACGTGGATCATCAACGACCGGATCCTCAACGACGCCCGCTTCCAGTATGCCTACAGCAAGTACGAGGTGTCGGCGCCGTACAGCCACGGGTCGCTCCTGCCAGGTGATTTCGGGACGAACCGGACGGGCCTGTGCTCGACGGTCTATAGCTACCCGTCGATCATCGTCGGCGGCTGCGGCAACAGCCAGATGGGGCCGGAACACCGCTGGGAGATCAAGGACGACATCTCGATCCTGAAGAGGGGCTGGGGCGGAACGCACCAGTGGAAGATGGGTGTGGACTTCAGCTACATCCCCTTCGAAGCCGACAACCTGGGCGTTCCCCTCGGTCAGTACACCTTCCCGAAGGACACGCCCTACGACCTGAGCGACAAGAGCACGTGGCCCATCCAGTACACGGAGAGCCTGCCCCGCTACGCGAACGTGCCGACGAAGCACTTCGCGCTCTACGTGCAGGACACCTGGGAGGCCGGCCGGGGCCTGACCTTCAACCTCGGGCTGCGCTACGACCGGCAGATCGGCTCGTTCAACGAGAACCTGCCGCACCTGCAGGAGCTGGTCGCCCAGAAGATTCCGGGGGCCGGGTACCCGGCCGGGACCGACTGGTTCAACACGTGGTACAAGAACTCGCAGAATCGAGGCGACACGAACAACTTCGGCCCGCGGATCGGGTTCGCCTGGGATCCGACATCGAGAGGGCGCCTCAACATTCACGCCGGGTACGGGGTCTTCTACGACAACGTCCGGACGCTGATGAACATGGACGAGATCTGGTGGCCGCAAACCCAGCAGATTGTCATCAACAATCCGACGTTCGGCGACCCGTTTGGTGGCAAGCCCCGGTCGTCCTACCTCCAGACGCCGAATATCTGGGTGATGGAGGCGGACTTCAGGAATGCGTATGCGCACCAGGTCAATACGGGATTCACGTATCTGCTGACGCGCGACATGGCGATCAGCACCGACATGTTGCTGACCTACCGCTACGGCGATCTGGTCGACCCCGTACGCCCGGACCTCAACCTGCCCGATCCGGTCACCAAGGTGCGCCCGTACCCGCAGTTCGCCCGGATCTCGCTGCTGCAGTCAGGACAGAACAATCAGTACAAAGCCCTGCTGCTGAAGATCGAGAAGCGCTTGAGCCGACGGCACCAGTACATGGTGTCGTACACCCTCGCCAAGTCGACCGACATCCTGCCACGCAATACGCAGGGCGATTACTACGGGTTCCAGCAGATTACCAGCCTCTCGGCGGCCGATCGTCGCCACCGGCTCGTGGTCAGCGGGATTCTGCAGCTGCCATACGGCGTCCAGGTCTCGGCGATTGCCGACTTCCGCTCGAAGCTGCCGTTCAACCCGGCCTCGTCGCTCGACATCAACAAGGACGGTTATTCGGGCGACAACCCTCCGGGCGTCGCGTTCCGCAGCGGCTGCGGTTCGCTCGACATCAACGCGATCAACACATTCCGGGCCTCGCGGAGCCTGGTGCCGGTCTCCGACGGAGACATCGCCTGCCCGAGCTTCATGAACATGGACACGCGCGTCTCAAAGATCTTCACCTTCGGGAAAGCGTCTCGAGTCGAGCTGATTGCACAGCTCTTCAACGTCTTCAACCGCGCCAACTTCGCGACGCCCGCGTCCAATCCTGGCGCCGCTGATGTGACGGGGAAACCGCCCACCTTCGGCTCGGTGAACGCGATCCTCGCGAACATCAACGCACCGTCGCGCCAGGCGGAGTTTGCCATCCGGTTCCAGTTCTGACGACAAGGGGATCGGGGTCTCGCTCCGGAGGATTCCTCGTGTTCAAGTCCGCGCTCGTTGGCCTTCTCGCGGTCGCTGTGGCGACGATCGTTGTCACTGGCCAGACCGAGGCCCCCCGGCCACCACCGACGTCGCCCTCGATCGACTCGCTGGCCACGGTGTTCAGCGGCCCGCACGGGGCGCTGACCGATACCAACGGCGACGGCCTCTTTGACGGCGTGGCCGCGCGGGTAATCGTGCCTGCCGTGCCCACCGCCGACGACATCGAGGCGGCGACCAACATCGCGGGGCGGCTGGGCTACGAGACGACGGCCCTGACCCTGCCGCTGGTGCAGCGCGACGACGAGGTCGCCACGCCCGCAGACATCCGGTTGCCGATCATCGTCGGCCGGCAGAACCGTGTCATCCAGGAGTTGGTGAAGCACGGCGCGCTGGACCTCGGGCGGCTGCAGCCTGGCCAGGGACTCCTTGGCCTCGTCCCCGCTCCCCTCGGCGGGCCGGCCGGCATCATCGTCGTCGGAGGGGATGATGCGGGAACGCTGGCTGCTGGAGTGGAACTGGCCGCGCGGCTGCCGAGGCTGTGGAACATGACCGGGGTCACGCTCGGGGGGATCGAGCAGCAGGTGCCGCGCTACCTGGCGACCCGGGGCATCCCGGGCGCCACCGCCCGGGTGGTGTCGCTCGTCGTCGACGCCGAGCGGCGCGGCATTCTGTCGATTGGCGTGCGCGCGACCGTGTCTGTCGCCCTCGCGGCGCGCGCGGCCGCGGCCCTGCACGACCTGGATGCCGCGCATCGCCGGGGCCAGGAGGAGCGCACGCTCAACTTCACGGAAGCCGCGGTCACCGCGGTCGAGATCTTCGCGGATGGAAAGAAGCAGGGTGAGGCGTCCGTGGGACGGTCCGGGCTGAACTCGCGAACGCTGACGCCGCCGGTCGATCCCGACGAGTACGTCCCCGAACCCAACGCGAGTGGCGTCGTCGAGCCGCGCCCGGCGCCGGCCAAGCCGTTCGATCTGACCAACGCGTATTCCATCGAAGGTTGGTACGGCGACGCCTACCAGGACCTGATTCCCGATCGGACCGAGACCAGCCTCATCGTGGGCGACGCGGTGGACTCGCTGGGCGCCGCGCACATTGCTGCCAGACTGGGCCTCGAGACGACCGGGATGAGCCTGCCAATCACGAAGCGCCACGACAAGGTGAAGGAGCCCGGGAACGAGGCGAGCCCGATCCTGGTCGGTCGCACGAATGTCCTGGTGCAGCAGTTGATCAAGATCGGCAAGACGCGGCTCGACGACCTGCAGCCCGGAGAGGGCGAGGTGCAGATTGTCCCGCGTGCCTTCGGCAACGCCACCGCGACGGTCGTGGCGGGCGCCGACGCGGCCGGCACGACCGCGGCCAGCCTGTACCTGGCTCGCCGTGTGCCGTTCCTCTGGGACGTCACCCGCGGCGCGTTCTCGCACGAGGACCTGGCCACCGAGGTCTCGCGCTTCCTGTCGGCCAGGAGCGGCGCGGGGCAGGCCGGTCAGGCCGCGACCGAGCTGAAGGCGATTCTCGACGACCTCAAGGGGAAGACTATCGAGTCGTTCGACGCGAAGGTCTACGTGGAGCAGGCGGACAAGGGACTCACTGCGCACCTCGCGTCGCAGGCGACGTCGGCGCTCGGACAGGCGGCCGCCGTGACGCTGTCCATCCAGGGTGTCACCGATCCGTCCACCGTGTTCGAGGACAAGGTGGACATTCCCTGGGAAGTGGATGAGTTCTGGGCGAAGTTCAGGTCGGACGTGCTGCCCAAGGTCAAGGCGGGCGCCAGGATCGATCTCGAGGCGCGGTTGAGCGAGCCGCGCGAGATCCGGGACAAGGTGGCCGCGGAGGTCCGAGCCGGGCTGAAGAAGGCCGGAGCGGCGGAAGTCCAGGTGCGCGTGCTGTCCGCGTACAAGCAGGGCTACTCGTGGCTGACTGAAGAGGTCATTCCTGCGCTGAAGGGTCGGAACGCGAAGTCGATTCACATCCGCATCGCCACGCACAAGCCGGACCTCACGAAGAAGTTCAAGTTCTACTCCGTGCCGACGCGGTGGCTCCACGAGCTATACCCGGTTGACGAAATCTTCCAGCGCGATCTGGGCATCCCGATCAGCGCATTCAAGATGGAGCTGGCGGAGGATGCGTTGGAGATCTATGCGCTGGAGGCGATGGATGCGAGCGGCCGTGTCGTGTACCGGGCGACATTCAGCCCGAAATTCGTCGAGCGCGAGTACCTGGACAAGTTCCCCGGCTGGTCGCGCGTCGAGGTGACGACCGGCTGGGTGACCGCGCGCGTGGATGGGCAGGTGGCGCTCGACGTCCGCATCCAGACCGACCCCGAGCGGTTCTGGGATTACTACCAGGCGAAGGTGCTGCCGAAGATCTACGATAACGTGATGAAGGTGACCGGCGGCAAGCCGACGGCCGACAAGCAGCCCTTCCACCGCGACCTCGACATCGAGGTGTGGATGAGCGAGCCGGACGAGCGGATTGGCATCGACGAGGAACGGGTGTCGTCACTCGAGGCGCTGCACGAGGACCTGTACTTCGTCACGCTCGATTTCTTCGCGGCGATGGGCCGGACGCTCACGAAGAATCGCCTGAACGCGCCCGGCAAGATCTTTCCCATCGTCCACCCGACACGGGCCGGCCAGGCGGGTGAGGCGCGGATCCTGTACGCGGGCAACGCGTCCACGAAGGCGAAGCTGGAGGTCAGCTACAAGGAGAAGGGGTCGGACAAGCCCACCACGGTGTCGCGCGACCTGTCACGCATCGACACGACCGCGCCGATTGTCGTGCGGGCGGTGGTTCGCGATGATCGCGTGAGCGAGATCGAATTGCAGGTGGAGGCGAAGGACGACAAGGAAGCCACGCGCGCCGTGGATGCGATCGACGGCCTGGCAGGCCTGCAGGCGGCGGGGCTCTACAGGACGACGCTGTCGTTCGACCACGTCGATCGGATCGCGCTGACGGTGGTCTTGAAGGATGCCCGGACGCGGTGCGTCGTGAAGAACACCGGCGCGTCGATGCCGTCGAACATCAGGACCGCGGCGAAGGGGACGGCCCCGCCCCGCGTCACGTGGGACCACGTCATCGGGCCCGACGAGTCGGAGAAGATCGTCGCGGCGCTCTCGGCATTCCCAGAGGTCCACAGCATCAAGGTCGGCCAGTCGTACCGGGGGCGTGACATCTCGGCCATGGAGTTCACCCTCCCGACGACCAGCGAGCTCGTGTCGGTGCCCAAGCTCACGGCGTTCAAGCCTACGATTCTCATGATGGGGCGTCAGCATGCCAACGAGGTCTCGTCCACCAGCCACATCCTGCGGCTCGGGGAACTGCTCGCGACCGACCCGGCCTACCGCAAGATCCTGCAGAAGGTGAACGTCATCCTGTGCCCGGTGATGAACCCGGACGGCGCGGAAATGGCGTACGAACTCCAGAAGCTGACGCCCACATGGATGCTGCACGCCGGGCGCTACTCGGCGCTGGGCATGGACATCACGTCGCGCGCGGCGGGCCTGCTGCCTGAGGCTGAGGTCGAGGGAAAGTTGTGGCGCCAATGGCTGCCGGACATCTATCTCAACCCGCACGGCTACCCCTCGCACGAGTGGGTGCAGCCGTTCTCGGGCTACGTGGCGCCGGGGTTCCGGGCGTATTGGAGCTCGCGAGGGTGGTACACGATGCTGAGCGGGCTGCGTGATCCGCGCTACCCCGAACACGCCGAAGCCACCGCGGCGATTCGCGAGGCGATCGTCAGGGAGATCAACTCCAACCCGGACGTCCACGCGATGAGCACCAGGCACCAGGACCGCTACCGGCGCTGGGCGGCCGGCTTCGGCCCGCACCTGTTCGGCATCGAGGTCTACAAGGACACGATGATCTACTACTCTGACCCGGAAACCGGCGAGCCCCGCGGCAGCAGGCGAGCGGCACCGTCCCCCTCGGGCCCCGCAGGCCGGCGCGCATCGATGAGCGCCTGGCCGCAGGTGACCTTCATGAGCGGCATGACCGAGGCGCCAGACGAAACCGCCCAGGGCGAGTGGTTGAGCCTGGTCACGAAGGCGGGCTTCTCGTTCCTGATGGCCCATGTGAAGTACCTGGAGCAGGGCCAGTACCGGGTGGAACGCATCGAGGAAGGCGGCCCGCGTGATGGCGCGGTGCTGACGATGGTCAGGGTGAGGCCAGTGAGGCCGGGAAGATAAGGACGCGGCAGCTGACCACTGATCAGTGACCACTGCCCTTCGGCAACGGCCCGCTGAACGGATCCCCCGCCTCGGCAGACCAGCCGAGTGCACCGGCGTAGCCGGCACGGCGAGCGGTGTCGAGAATCTCGTGCACCGTACGCTCGGATCCGGCCGTCGGAAACTCCCCGAGCCAGATCGGTCGATCGAGTGTCTCAGCGATCGGGGCGTCGAGCGGCGCGCGCCGCTCGCGGCGGTCGTACCAGTGCACCTGGTAGACGTCGAGACCGAGTCCCTTCACCAGCTTCAGCCCTCGCCAGGATGCGAGGCCGACCGTGGCAAGGTGCCGCGTCTCCTGGTGCACTCGAGCCACGCACTCCCTGATGAACTCTCGCATCGCCGATGGCCACATCCCGGCGAACGGGTTCACCGTGCCGTAGCCGACTGTCACCCATTCAGGCTCGTTGACGATGTCCCACGCGAGGATCGCTGGTTCCTGGCCGCAACGGGAGAGGATCGGACCAACCACGCGATCGACCAGCACGGCGCGTCGCTCCCTCGTCGTGGTCGCGCGCCGATGCCCGCCACAGTGGACACTTTCGATCCACCGGCGGCGTTGCCACCACGTGAAGTTGAACAGCGTGAACGCGAGTGACAGGTGATGACGCCCCGCCTCCTCGACCCCCGCCTCGAGGTCGCACCAGAAACAGTCGTCGAGGCCGGCCGCGGATCCGTCTCCCCTGAAGCGCACGCCGGCGCGACCGTCGCAGAGCAAGAACCACCGCACGACGGTCGCACCGCAATCAGCGAGCCGGCCAAAGACGTCGACGAGTCGCTCCCGCCGCTCGGGCCGAGCGACTCCCCCGTCCATCTGCCAGGCATTCGCACCAAAGTCACAGCCGTACTGCAGCCACGGCAGGTTCACGCCGACGAAGAATTGAGATTCATCGCGCGCGGGCCGCGGAACTTCTGTGAATCGTCCAGAATCGCAGGTGGGAACAGCTCGCGGAGTGGCGATGGCGGCAGCCGGCTTCTCAATTCTCAATCTTCAATTCTCGATCTTCTGCCCGGGCCTGCCACACCGCGCGGCCGACGAAGAACGGCCCCAGTCGATCGAGGTAGAGCGCGGTCTGCTGCGTCTTCCGCATCGCCTGGACCACGGCCGAGAGCGGGTGCAGGTCTTTGCCGATCAGGCCCACCACGAAGTCGTTGTCGTTCACGTCCAGCCCGTGGCACGCCAGGCGGATGTCGTGGGCCAGGTCGGCGGCGCCAAACGACATCCCGATCGCGCCGTGCTCGGCAAGGATCACGCGCTGTTCCTCCGGCGGCAACTGCGCGAAGCGGCCGTTGCGCCGAAGCGGGTACCAGACGGCCCAGGGCCACGCGGGGTTGAGCACGGTCCGCGTCGGCCGGTGGAAGAGGACGTCGTCCAGGTCTGGCTCGTAGCCCAGGGCGTACGTGCGCCCGAACATCGTGTACTCGGGCTTCTGCGCGAGCGCGGCAAACGGCCCCGAGCTCAGCGCGGGACGCAGCACGTCCAGGAAGAACGACGGGATCCGGCTGAGCGCCAGCAGCGCCACCCCGCGCGGATCGTTCAGGTCCTCATAGACGACGCCGGTGACACCAGCGTTCGCCAGGTGCGGGCCAAGCGCCCTCGGGTTGGTACAGTCGCCGAACCCGAACAACTGCATGAAGAGACGTTCGTCGGACCGTTGCGGCTGGCCGCGCTTCAGCCCGCCCTTTTCGCTGATGTCAGGCGGATCCGGGCCGCGCCGAGACGGGCGACCGGACTCCGGCGGTGTACTGCCACCCGCCGGCGTCCCGCTCTCCTCCGCGCGACCGGGGGCGTCGCCCATCTCGCTACTTTTGACCTTCGGCTTCGCCGTCGATGAGCAGATCGGCCAAGCCGCCCCACGTCTCGGGGTCCTGCACCAGCAGCGTCTGGAAGTAGAGATCCACGTCATCTTTCGGATAAGTGGCGCGCAGCGTGGCCGCGGCCTCCTTCAGGCGGTCGGCCTCCGGCGCCTTGTGTTCCTCGGCATTCAGCACGCCGTTGTCGTGCGAGATGCCGAGCGAATCCAGGAAGGCCGAGAGCATCGGCCGCTGGTGCGCAAGGTGATACGCCACCAGCACGCGGCCCGCGACCGCGTCGGAGAGCCCCGGCAGCGACGACAGGTACCGCACCTTCTTGTCGATCGGCAGCGTGCGCACCGTCTTCGGCCTGAAGCGGAAGTGCGTGGCCATCGCCAGCAGCGCCTCGGCCTGCTGCTCCACCGACTCCTCCTCGTCCTTCCAGAACGCGGCAGACGCCTCGATGCGCCGCTCCTGGGAGATACGCTTCCACAACTTGCCCGGCCCAGCCGGGATGTCTTTTCGACCTGCGACGGGCGACTGAAACGGATAGGCCATGTCGACTCCAGGAGTGTTACAGGAAAGTCAGATCGTAACACAGGCGACATGCCGAGCGATCCCGGCGGTCGTAACGGTGCCGGGCGGGGCGAGCGCGGCGCCCTGCCCGTCCCGCGTGGCAGGTACGCTAAGATTCGCGGACGCCTATGACACGCACAGTCCTCCGCCGAATCCTGTCCTTCTTCGCGCTCTCGTGCACGGTGCTGCTCGCGGTGCTCGCCGCCCAGACAACGGCCCGCAAGTCTGCGTCTCCGCC
>JANYLG010000117.1 GCA_025363775.1 Acidobacteriota bacterium
GACTGCAGGAGGCGACGCAGGTCGCCCCCGGTAAAGTCACTGGCCACCCAATCGCAGAAGCGCAGAAGCAGGCGACCAGGGCGCGTCATCGTGGCGGGGACACCGGCGGACAGCGTCACACCCCAATCGAGCAGCGCCGCCTTCTCCCAGACCAGCAAGGGATAGGCGCCAGACGCGCATACGACTTCGACCTGGTCCAGGGGCGAACCGCTCGCGAGGACCCGGCGGAACACCTCGTCCACCTCGGCGTCGCGGCCGCCCGCACGGAAGATGTCCAGCGTCCCGTCGCCGCTGGCAGGGCCGGCACTGGACGGCGCCTGAATGAAGCGCAACCGCCCGGCATCGGTCGTCGTGAGAAGGTCCACGCGCTCGACGGGCGCGGCAAGCGTGTCGGCCCTGGACGGGATGAGCACCTCGGGCAGGATGGGCGCACGTGCCAGAACTCGCTGGCCCGGCAGCGAATCGAGGAACCGGCGGACGAGCGGCGCCCATATCGCGTCGGGCAGCTCGATGACGATGTCCGTGGGTGCAATCGGGCACCAGCCCGGATGCCTCGTGGCCTCCTCGAGCACCATCGGCATGTCGCCCACCCGGCCCGTCTGGAAATGGTCGGTTCGAGGGGTTGACGCGTCGGGCGGGCCTTCAGGCCCCGCGAGGAAGCTCTCGTACGCGGACAGCAACGCGGTCAACTCGGCCTGTTTCTCCGGCGACGCACTGAAGGATCTCGCCGCGAGGTCCTTCGCGCGCACTCCTGCGTACCGTAACTCGCGCACCGTCCGCCAGAGCGCGTCGGCCATCGAGGTGTGCTCGGCCATCGGCCGGAAGTAGTCGTGGGTGTCAGGCAGGTCGAGGAGCAGGCGCATCATCAGCGCGGGCCCGAGAGGCTCTTCAGAGGGATCAATCCCCCGCTCGAGCAGGAACGGCGCCGCCATGCGGATGGCGATGTCGAGCGGAGTGCTGAACCGCAGGTTCGCCCAGTCGCACCCCTCGCGGACCAGGCGGTCGCCAAGCGTCAGGCCAATCGCATGCGTCGGCACGAACACCCACTTTGCGCGGGTGCGCTCCGCACGGCAGAGGTCCGCGAGTTGGGTGACGAACGGGTCGGTACTCATTGGCCCTCCCTCGTGCAGGAGATGGCGCGGGCGGCCATTGCCATGACCGTCCAGGCCTCTAAACACGGCGATGATAGCACCCCGTGGAACCGGCCCTCAGCGCGCGCAGGCCAGCAGGTGCACCAACCGGGACGTGACCTTACTCCGACACCTCAGTGACCGTCACGGGGATCTCGGGATCGGATTGATGTAGACTGGCGGGTATCCATCATGAGCATCGCAAGCCATTTCCTGTCTCACTCACGCGGCCGCAGCATGAACAGATCCATTCGCCAGCTGGTTGTCGCCTCGGCCGTTGCGACGCTGTTCGCCGCCGCTACCACCGTGGTCGCGCAGCGCACCGGTCTGACCCCGCAGCAGTCCGCGCAGCGCTGGGAGACGGAGAAGGAGTTGCAGTCGGTCGCGGTCGTCGAGCGGAAAGTGATGCTGCGGATGCGTGACGGCGTGCGGCTCGCCACCGACGTCTACCGCCCGAAGGACGGGTCGAAGAAGGTGCCGACGATCTGGGTCCGCACGCCGTACAACTTCAATTACTGGGACGTGCGCAACGGGGTGCCGGCGGACATGGCGACCGCCCTGACCGCGGTGAAGCGAGGCTACGCCTACGTGATCCAGAACGAACGCGGCCACTTCTTCTCCGAGGGGAACTACGACATCCTCGACTCGGTGCAAACGGACGGTGACGACACGCTGACCTGGATCTCTTCGCAACCGTGGTCCAGCGGCAAGGTCGGAACGACCGGGTGCTCGTCTACCGCGGAATACCAGATGGGCGTCGCGGCGCTCGGCAACCCGGCGTACGCGGCCATGAACGTCCAGGGGTTCGGCGCCGGCGTCGGGCGGGTGGGGCCGTACTACGAGCAGGGCAACTGGTATCGCGGGGGCGCGGTGCAGATGCTCTTCATCGCGTGGCTCTACGGCGAGCAGAACCAGGTGCGCCCCATGTTCCCGCCGGGCACGTCGCAGGAAGAACTCGTCCGCGCCTCGAAATGGTTCGACCTGGCGCCTCAGATGACGCCGGTGGACTGGTCCCGGGCGCTCTGGCACCTGCCGGTGCAGGACATCTTCACGGCCGTGGACGGCCCGCGCGGGATCTTCGCGGACGCGATGCCGGTCCCGACGGGCGGCCGGATGATCCAGCGAACGCCCAACGACCCCGCCTGGTACAAGGGGGGCCTCTACCACGACGACATGCCGCTCAACGTGCCGGGACTGTGGTTCATGTCGTGGTACGACGTGTCGGTCGGCCCGAACCTCGCGCTGTACAACCACGTCCGGACGGCCGCGAAGGGCGCCGTCGCCGACGAGCAGTGGGCCGTCATCGCGCCGGTCACCCACTGCGGGTACACGCGCACGCCCGAGAACCTGGTGGTCGGCGAGCGACCCATGGGCGACGCTCGCCTCGACTACAACGAGATTGTCTACGGCTTCTTCGACCGCTTCCTGAAAGGCGAGGCGAACGGCGCGTTCGACAGGCGGGCGAAGGTCACCTACTTCACGATGGGCCTCAACAAGTGGCAGACCTCCGACACCTGGCCACCGCGCGGCGCGCAGCCGCTGACGTTCTTCCTCTCGAGCGGCGGCAAGGCCAACACGATGGACGGGGACGGCGCGCTGGCGGCGGCGCCGCCCGCCGTGGACAGGCCCGACTCGTTCACCTACGACCCCGCGAGCCCCGTCCCCTCGTACGGAGGCAACGTCTGCTGCACGGGCACGGCAATCACCGCGGGCGCATTCGACCAGCGCAAGATGGAGACGCGGCCGGACATCCTCGTGTTCACGTCCGAGCCGTTCAAGGAGGGGATCGAGGTGAGCGGGCCGATCGTGCCGACGCTCTACGTGTCGTCGGGCGCGAAGGACACGGACTTCACGGTCAAGGTGATCGACGTCTACCCGGACGGCCGCGCATACAACCTCGACGAGTCGGTGCAGCGGATGCGCTACCGCGACGGTTACGACAAGCCGCTGGCGTGGATCGAGCCGGGCAAAGTGTACAAGGTGACGCTGCAGCCGCTGACGACGAGCAATTACTTCGAGGCGGGGCACCGGTTGCGGATCGAGGTATCGAGCAGCAACTTCCCGCGGTTCGACCGCAACCTGAACACCGGCGGCAACAACTACGACGAGGTCAAGGGCGTGGTGGCGCACAACGTGGTGCACCATTCCAAACAGTACCCGTCGCAGCTGAGCGTCTCCGTGGTGAAGCGATGACCCGCATTCCTGCCACGGCCGTCCGCGACGCATTCTCCGACACGGTCAACCGCGTGGCGTTCAAGGGCGAGCGCATCGTCCTCGAACGACATGGGAAGGCAGTCGCCGCGCTGGTGTCGGTTGAAGACCTCGAACTCCTCGAAGACCTCGAAGACCGCCTCGACGCGCAGGCCGCTCGGACCGCCCGTGAAGAATCCGGGACCGTCCCATACGAGGAGGTCCGCCGGAAGGCGGGACTCGTGTAGGTGCGGCGCTACCGCCTCGTCTTCAAGCCTTCTGCCGAGCGCGCCTTCCTGGCGCTGCCAGTGCCCGGCACGGCGCCGCGACCCAACACGTAGTCGCCTCGCTCCTCCGCCCCGAACGCCTCGTCGAAGTTGTCGTGCAGTTCAGGCGTGACGACGTAGTCGCGGAGCGTGGCGGCCGCCGCGGCGTCCGACACCCCTTCCGACAGGCGCAGGACGAAGTCCCCCCGGCTGGACGCGCTCGGGGAGAGAAATCAGGTCCTTGATGAGCGGAGCTGGTGCCGCAGGTGCGTACAGGATCAGGGCAGGGCCAGGCCGACACGCGTCGCGACCGACCGCGCAAGCGCTCGGAAATCGCGATAGCAATCTTGCACCGCCGCCGAGTGGCCGCCGATCGCGCCGTCGGCCGGCTTCAGGAAGAACATCGGCTTCCGGGCCTCCTGTGCCAGCGGCATCAGGCTCCGGTAGTGCTTGAGCGTGGCGAGACACCAGGGGTCGCGCGCGACTGTCATGGTGGAATCTGCCCGCTCATCCAGCACCGCCTCCCGATACTCGACCGGAATGCGCTCCATCCAGCGGGCGTACGCCTTCACCGGCCGATCGAGCCGCACGGCGTGCTGCATGACCACGTATCCTTCGGGCGCCATTCCGCCCGCCGGCAACCGCAGATCCCCCACCGGGTTCCTGGGCAGCCGCTCGGCCCATTCATCCCGCCACCGGCGAAGCGTCGGTCCCAGGTTCCTGAGCCCCTGCAATGAGTACAGGTCGGGCACGAGCGGGATCACGACGTAGTCCGTGGCAACCAGCGCTGCGCGGTTGAGGGCGCCGAGGTTCGGTCCGACGTCGATCAGTGTGATGTCGGCTTCCCGCGCCGCCGCCGCCCGATCGATCACCCGCCAGAACGCCGACAGCACCCGGAAAGCCCGAGCCTTCCGGTCCAGCGCATCCGACCACTGACTGCTCAGTTCGTCCTCCGCGGACGACAGCCTCAGGTCTCCAACGAGCAGGCCCAATCCCCTGTCGATGTCCTCGACGTGCGGATCCTGGATGTCGCCTGTTCCGTCGAGCAACGGCTGCACCGCGCCGTACACCGTCGGCCGGTGGCTCCCCTCAGGCCAAAGCTCCTCCAGGCGGTCATCCTCGACGAACATGCTGGTCAGGTTGGCCTGCGGATCGAGATCCGAGGCCAGGACGGACAGGCCCAAGTCGCTGTACATCCAGGCCAGGTGGTACACAAGCGACGTCTTCCCGACACCGCCTGTGTTGTTGAAGAACGCAATCGTCTTCATGGCGCGGGCCTCACGATCGCCAGCACGTGTCCGTGGTCGACGCGGAAATCGGGCGGCGGATTCCCGTTCTTCTCCAGTGCGCCTCGTGCGACAACAATGCCGACACCGAACTTCTGCACGAAGCCGAGCGCCCGCATGGCCTCAGCCAGGTTGGGGTTGCGATAGTCCGTCAGGCCCGGTGTGCCAAAACTGGCTGGAGTCACTTCCCCGTGTGGCCCGCCCGGACTGAGAATCTCGATCCGATCATCGCACCAATACACGCGGACCGGTGCATTGGTCCCTTCGTAGCTCCGGTGCATCACGGCATTACGCGTCAACTGCTGAAGAGCCGCCATGGGGTAATCGGGCTGGCGTTGCTCCACCGACGTGCTGGTGAAGTCCACGCGTGTCCGGTTGTGTGCCGCGAGCTTCTCATCAAGCCGGTGGAGCACGTCGCCGACCGTGCCATCGATGGCCTGTTCGTCGACAACTGGGGCGTCCAGTTCCGTCCCGGCCACACGGAGGAACTGAACATAGGCGCCGGGCAGGACGCTTCGGGTGGTCTTCCCCACGACGAGGATGCCAAGCACGGTCGGCACATGTTCATCGACGGAGGCGATCATCTTCGTGGCCGCAAGTTGCTGCTCGTAGGTGCGGTCGTTCGCTTCCAGAACGTCCGGGGCAACGGCACCGCGAAGGTACTCTGCTTCGAACCGCGTGCGATCCAGATCGTCGATCGAGGCGGACCACAGCGGATGGACATCGTAAGGTTTGTCCCGATGGCGGCGCTTCTCGTTGAGGATACGCTCGTCCTGGGCTGAGGCCAGGGCGCGGCGCGGGCCGAAGCGGACGTGAATGCGTCCTTTGAATCGCACGGGCGGCGAGTCCGACGGCAACACGGTGACGACCGCCATGTCCGCCCCGCGGAGTACTCGCTTCTCCACGATCAGGCTCGGCGGCGGAACGATGTGACCGTCGGTCTTGATGTCCGCCAGTTGCCGAAGCAACTCGTCGGTCACAGCAAGACCACTCGGCGTTCCGTCATCATGCGCACCGATGATGACCACGCCGGGCCGCCCGTGATTCGGCAGGTCGTTCGCGAGCGCACACACGGCTTCGCGAACCGTCGTCGGGGCATCTCCCTTGAACGACTTCTTCCGCTCGCAACTGTCAGACTCCCCGCTCTCCAGCAGGGACTCCAGATCCTCGTCGGTGTAGGTCACGGCTGCCCCTGGCGGATGGCCGCCCGTTCTTTCGGCTGGCGCGGCCCCGGTCGCTTCCGTCTCGGGGCCTGGTCACTCAGTTCGACTTGCACGCGCTGATCGAGCGCGTCGGCAACATCAGCGAGCGTGCGCAAGGTCAAGTTGCGCCCGCCCGAGAGCACTTGGGACACGAAACCCTTGGTCTTGTGGAGACGACGGGCGAGTTCCGTCTGGCTGACGCCGACGCGTTTCAGGGCCGCGGTCAGAGCCTCGGTCACCTCGAGCATCAGCTCTTCCTGGCGCATCAGTCGGCGCGCGTCGAGGGCTGATTCCTGCAAGTGTTCGTAATCGGTGTGCACAGTCATGTCCCTGACGAGGGAACGTTCTTCAGCCACCCTTCGCCGCCGTCAACCCAGATCTCGACATGACGAGTGTTTATCTTTAGCTAAACACGTGTCAACAGATACCTCTGGTCCGAATCAGGACTCCCGCCGTGCCCATCGCGGACGTCGCCCAACATTCGGGGGCGTCCAAGCCCGCACGGCGTCGACCGTCAGGCTGAGCGCCCGCGCCTCCGTGTCCACGAACCCTGCGTAGTAGTCGCCCAGTTCCAGGCCGAACTCCGGATCGGACCCGGCGTGCCACTGGCGAATCCAGGGCAGCAGGTCGAGGAGGCCGGCCAAAAGCGGCAGGGAGCTTTGGCGACGCCGAACCCTCCTCATTCTTGATCTGCAAGTAGTAGTCGCCCAGGGCGCGCGCCTGTTGCGCGTGGTCCCGGCCGGCCCAGGCGATGGGCAGCGAACCGTCGGCCGCGCGATCGCAGCCGGGGTAGCTCACGAAACGCTCCTTCGGGACGTCCAGCTTGCCCCGGAGTCGCCAGAACGGCCCGCTCTTGAAATCGGCCGACGTGTATTTCGCGGAGGCCGCGGGCTATCGTCCCCACAGCACCTGCGTGGTCGCGCATGGGTAGACGACCACCAACGCCGAACCGACAGACAGCGCGCGGACATCGCCGACCTGCCAAGGTCGGCACCGAGGAGTCGGTGAACGTCGTCGTCGTGTCGTCGTCGCTGGCGGCCCAGGTGGATGGGCCGCAATCTGGCGTCGTCCAACGCTTGTCCTCTCGCGCTGCCGCGCCGGCAAGACGTGTTGGCCCGACCCGATTTCGCGGTGGTACACTCGTCCCGGTGGTCGCCACCCTTCGTTTCTACGCCGAGCTGAACGACTTCCTGCCCGCGAGCCGGCGGCAGGTCGCCTTCGTCCATCGCTGGAACGGGCGCGTGTCGATCAAGGATCTGATCGAGGGGCTGGGCGTCCCCCACACGGCGGTGGACCTCCTGCTGGCCAACGGCGAGGCGGTGGGCTTCGACTATCTCGTGGCCGACGGCGACCGCGTCGCAGCGTATCCCGTCTTCGAGTCGTTCGACATCGCCCCGGTGTCGCGGGTGAGGCCGGAACCGCTCCGCGACCCGCGCTTCGTCCTCGACGCCCACCTGGGACGCCTGGCCGCCTGGCTCAGGCTGGCGGGCTTCGATTGCCTGTACCGGAATGACATCGGCGACGCCGAGCTGGCGGCCACGGCCGCCCGCGAACAGCGCGCCATCCTGACGAGAGATCGCGGCGTGCTCTTGCGCCGCGCCGTCACCCACGGCTACCTCGTGCGCGAGACGAACCCGGAACGGCAGCTCGCCGAGGTGGTGGCCCGTTTCGATCTGCACCGAATCGCGCGTCCCTTCAGCCGCTGCATGCGCTGCAACAGTCCGCTCGGTGCAGTGGAGAAATGCGCGATTGCCCACCTGGTGCCGGCGCGGAGCCGGGAGGCGTTCGACCAGTTCCAGCGCTGTCAGGGCTGTTCACGCATCTACTGGAAAGGCAGCCACTACGAGCGCCTCGTCCGGCTGCTCGCCGGCGCGTCCGTGCCTGTGCCCGACGCTCTGCAGGGCAGGCCCTCAGGCCCGGCAGTCGGATGACGACCTCACCGCCACGCGCTGCTGCCGCCGCATGGACGCCTTACCCTGCGACGCGCCGACGGTGAGCAGGTAACGCCTGCCGACGGGTATCGAGATCCCCGCTCTGCCTGTCACGACACATTGATACGCCCGAATAGGACAGGTAACGCCTGCCGACGGGTATCGAGATCCCCGCCTTTGCGCCGCTCGGTGGGCAACGCCCTGGGCGCCGGCGGACGCTGCGACGCGAACCCTGCCTGGGTGGCGAGCAGACAAAGCTTGCCTCTGGTGGCTGTGGGTGACAAATGGGGGACAACCGGGGGTTGTCCCCACCGGAATTCCCGATCCATTTGTCGCCATTGCAGATGTGGGCCGGAGGCTGATACCGTTCACGGGCAGCATGACCGGGCATGGCGAAGCCTTGGACCGCTCCCAGGACGAACGGGCTCGCCAACGATTCGACGATGGAGATGATGGAATTCGTATGCCAGGAAAACAATCACGACAAATCGAAGACAACGCTGAAATGCTCGAGCGGGCGTGCCGCCATGTTGCCTTCGCGTTGCTCGCCGCCGCCGTCGCGGCGCTGATGATCGTTGACGCCGGCGCCGTCACGCGTGTGCCCTCTGCCGACGGGCAGTTCTGGGATATTCAAGACACCTCTGCGTGGGCGCAAGACAGCGGGGGCATCGCCACCGGAGGACGCGCGAATCCATTCAACGGGTTCGGCTACTTGAAGCTGCAGGTCCGGCGGGCCGACCACTCGTTGCTGTCGCGGAACGTGTACCTTAAAGGGTTTGGCCTCCACCACGATGGCGCCGGGCGCTTCGACTCGATCACTCCCGTGCTGCAGGACGGCATCGTGATCGCTCGCGCGGTAAGGACATCGAAAGACACCAGCTACTTGCGCTATTTCGACAGCTTCACCAACAGCACCGACGAAGAACGCACCGTGCACGTGGCGTGGGGCGGCGCGTCCGGCGCATTCGACGATGGCGGACGGGTGGCGGTCGCGACCACGTCCAATGGGGATCAGAAGATTGATCTCACCGATAGTTTCGTCACCGTGATGCAGAACGCTCGCGGCGTGGCCAATCCCCTGCAGGGGCCTTCGGGACATGGACCCTCTGCGCATGTCCTCGGGTCGAAAGCCTCCGGCTTGCTGACGTCGGTGGGAGACATGTATGCCGATCCTTTCGTGGACAAGTGGCCCGGATACGATTCGGCGCACATCGGGTACGTGTTCACGCTTCCACTGCGGCCAGGTCAGACCGCCGCGCTCGTCACCTTCGTCGTCAAAGGCCTCAGCGAGGTCTATGACCCACGAGGCGGCTACCCGATCCCGTTCAAGGATGCCCTGGTGACGGGCGAAGCGGTCTACAGCGGCGCAGAGGCGAAAGTCCCTGCAGCCGGATCCGAGATCGCGCGGGTCACCGACCTGGCGCGGCAGCTGACGAAGGAGCCTGACCTCCGGGGGTTGACGCCACGCCAGCGAGCGCAGATTGTCAACTGGAACCTGCCGGCGCAGGCTCCGACGAAGGCGTTCACTGTGTTCGAGCAGACCGTCGCGCAACTGCAGGATGCGATGACGCGCGGTGAGACGACCTCAGAAGACATCACGCGTGAGTACCTGGCCCGCCTGTCGCTCTACGATCGCAATGGCCCGACCTTTCGAGCGCTCTTGTCGGTCAACCCGCTCGCCATTGCCGATGCGCGCCAGCGTGATGCCGAACGTGCAGCCGGCCACGTGCGCAGTCCGTTCCACGGCGTGCCCGTGGTGTTCAAGGACAACATCGACACCACTGAACTACCCACCACCGGCGGGTCGCGCGCGTTGCTCGATCATCACCCGCGCCTCGATTCCCGCGTCGCGGCGGGCATGAAGCAGGGCGGCGCCGTCGTGCTCGGCAAGGCGAACCTCGATGAGTTTCCGTTTGGAGATTTTGGCATCAGCACTGTTGGCGGCACGGTCGGTAACGCCTACGACCAGTCGTTGAGCACCGCGGGATCCAGCGGCGGCAGTGCCACCGCCGTCGCCACCAGCCTGGCCGCCCTCGGATTTGGCACCGACACCTGCAATTCGCTCTCGAATCCCGCCGCGTTTGCGGCGCTCGCAACCATTCGCGTCACACGCGGGCTGACCAGCCGGGCCGGCGTCATGCCGCTCAATACCTTCAACGACACGGTGGGCCCGATGGGGAAGTCCGTGCGGGACGTCGCGTTGGCCCTCGATCTCGTCACCGGCACCGACGCGGAGGATCCGGCGACGGCCCATGCCGCCTCGCACATTTCGGGATCGTTCGCTCAGGGGCTCGCGACGGCCACGCTGGAGGGCACGCGCATCGGTGCGCTGCGCCAGCGGTTTGTGGGCTTCACGGGCGAACGGGAAGTCGCCGCGAACATGGACAGGGTGATCAAGGAACTGCAGGCTGCGGGCGCGACCGTGGTCGACGTGGCAATCCCCGACTACGACGCAAAGTACGCCGCCGCCCGTGGGGCCGCACCGGGATCGCTCGAGGCAGGATGGACGGCGTATCTGTCGCGCGGGTCCACACCTGGCGACAGGGTGTTGACCATTCAGGACCTGCTCGCGTCGGGGAAACTGGCGCCCGTCAGCGCCAGACGACTGGAAGGCGCGCTGGCCGCCATGCCGGCAGGCGCGGCGCTGGACGAGGCCACACGCAAGTTCTTCGAGAGTCGCGAGACCTTCCGCCAGATCTTTGTCGATATACTCGAGCAGCAGAAGCTCGATGCGTTGCTCTATCCCGCCAATCAGGCGCGACCGCACACACACGAAGGCGGGCTGGAGCGCTACGGATCCGAACCGGGCACATGCGAGGAAAGCGCGGCATCGGGATTGCCGCAGGTCACCGTGCCCGCGGGGTTCATCGGCGGCCGGTACCCGGTGGGTATTTCGCTCCTGGGACGCATGTGGGACGATCGTCGCCTGCTCGAACTCGCGGCCGCGTACGAACGCGCCACCAGGCATCGACGACCGCCCGCCACCGTCAAATAGCAGCCACGATCAGGTCCGCTGTCATCGCGCGGCCCTCAGGATCAACGGCCGGAACCCGGCCATGATCAGCAGCGCCACGCCGAACGTGCAGACGATGGTCGCACCGGTCGGAAAATCGAGGATGAACGAGAGCCAGACGCCCACCGCCGACACGACCGTCCCCATCGTCCATCCAATCGCCAGGCGCGTTCCGATGCGCTCCGAGTAGAGCATGGCGGCCACCGACGGCACGATCAGGTAGCAGAACACCAGTAGCACGCCGGCGATCGACACTGATGAGGTGACAACGAAGCCAAACGATGCGTAGAACAGGAAATCCCAGAACCGGACGTTCAGCCCGCTCTCCTCGGCCCGATCGTGATTGACCGAGATGGCCAGGAACTTCTTCCGGAACATGAAGTGGAATGCCCCGACCGCCGCATAGAGCAGCGCGGTGTGGAGAACCTTCTCCCACGACACCGCCAGAATGTTGCCGACCAGCATGTCCTTGAGGTGTTCGCTTTCCGAGGGCGCCTTGCTCATCGCCAGGATCGACGCCGCCGACGCGACGGCGTAACAGATGCCGATGACGGCCTCCTGCGGAATGCGCGACTTCTGGGTCCGCACCGTCGCGAACACCGCCGCGCCGATGAACGTGAAGCCGAGGCTCATCCAGTAGACGAGCGGCGTGTGCCCCTCACCGGCCTGGAGCACCAGCGCCAGCGTCGCGCCGAGC
The DNA here is from genome assembly GCA_025363775.1 of Acidobacteriota bacterium. Lineage (GTDB taxonomy): Bacteria > Acidobacteriota > Vicinamibacteria > Vicinamibacterales > Fen-181 > FEN-299. The sequence continues at coordinate 11,716 of JANYLG010000117.1, forward strand.
ACCGCGATCTGCGCGAGAGACAGGTCCACGAAGATGACGCCACGCTCGACCACGTGCACGCCGAGATACGCGTGAATCCCCGTCAGGATCAGGCTCGCGGCAAACGGCGCCGCGAGAAAACGCAGTATCGTCGAATCCATTCTGTCCCCTACTTCCCACCGGCGGACTTGATCGCGTTGACGAGGAGCTTGATGTCGTAGTCGAACAGCGCGACGTAATCGGTGGCCTCCTTCACGCCGCCGACCGACGGCGGCATGACGAGCACCTGTGCCCCCGTCGAACGGCCGATGGCCTCGGGCGTCTCGAGGTCGAAGTACGGCTCAACGAGCACGAGCTTGATCTTCAGGCGCTTCATCTCCTGGACCAGCTCGAAGGTGTGGGACGGGCTCGGTGGAATGCCCGGCCGCGGCTCGACGTACCCGACGATGTCGAGGCCGAACCGCTCCGCGAAGTTCGGGAA
>JANYLG010000073.1 GCA_025363775.1 Acidobacteriota bacterium
GATGACCGGGTATCCACCCGGCGGCATCGGCGTCGGCGGAACGTCCACGCGCGTGTAGACAGAACCGGGTCGGCCGCGACGAGCACGCGCGACCGACCCGCACGGAGGACCGAAAGGACGCTTACCGGAACCGGTAGTTGATGCGGACGCCGGCGGTTCGTGGCTGCGCGTAGACCCCCTGGATGAAGTTGTCGCCGCCGCGCAGGGCGCGCAGCAGGATGGCATCACCCTCGACGTTCGACACGAACACCTGTAACTTGACCGGCGACTTCTTGTTCGCCCACTCCAAGCGGAGGTCGGTGCGGGTGTAGGCCGGCTGCACGTTCACGCCGTCGCGGCCGATCTTGATGTCCCACGCCGTGTAGCTGCTCGACATGTAGGACTGCACGATCGGCGTGAACATCCCGATGCCCGTCATGATGTCGTACGCCAGGTTGACGGTGACGCGCGCCGTCGGCGACTGCTGGACCTGGTGACCGTCGAGGTCGAGGATCATCTGGCCATTGGCAATCCCGTGGACCGTGTAGCCGTTGTTCCCGCGGAGCGACCCGTCCGGGTAGTAGGTGGGGAAAGGGTTTGCGAGCAGGAAGGATCCGTACTTCGCATCCTGCAGCGCCAGGCTCAGCCCAAGCCGCAGGTTCTTGACCGGAGCCGTCAACGCTTCGACTTCAACGCCGGTGGAGTCGATAGCGCCTGCGTTGATCTGGTAGGTGAACACGGCGCCGGTGACCGGATCCGTTGTGAACTGATTGGCGAGAAGGTCCGTGTAGACGTTGTGATAGCCGGAGATGTTGAGCTGGACTCGCTGGCCGAATTGGTTCTTCGAGCCAACCTCGTAGGCGATGACGTGCTGCGGGTTGTACACCGCCGTCGGCGCGGAGAACGCGAAGCCGCCGGCGATGAAGCCGGTCGAGACCCCGCCGTAGAGCATGTGCGCCGGCGACAGCTGGTAGTCGAGCCCGGCGCGCCACGTCATGGATGTCCACTCGCGAAGGACCTCCTTCTCGAAGAGGCCGTTGGACGAGGTTCCGAACTTCCCGGCGACCTCGTCGAAGTACGAGTAGGTCTTGCCGTCCTTCGTCCAGCGTGCGCCGACGGTCGCGCGCAGGTTCTTCACCAGCTCGATGGAGGCCTGGCCGAAGAGCGCTTGTGAGGTGACCTCGAGTGTCTCCCGGCCGCTCGAGATGCCGGTGGGATTCGGGATGGTCGTCGGGAACGACGCCTGCTCAGGTATTGGATTCGCCTTGTCCTGAAACATTCTGTTGAAGCGGAACCAGTAGTCGAATTTGTCCTGGAGATAGAACAACCCGGCCACCCACGTGACCCTCTTGCTCGAGGCCGACGACACCGTCACCTCCTCGCTGAACGACTTCTGCTTCTCCTCGGTGTCCTCGGTCGCGTGCGCGTTCGAGCTGAAGTCGCCGTCGTTGGCGCGGTAGGCATTGAATCTTCCCACGCCGGTCAGCGATTTGACGTTCATGTACCGCCCGTGCCACGTGATCTCGGCCGACCCGACGCTTTCGTCGTTGTTACGCCTGAATGGCGCGTCGCGGGTGATGTCGTAGGGGTTGACGTCGGGAATCGAGCCGCCCGTTCCTCGTCTCGGGCTGATCGGGTCGCGAACGCCGTCGAGCGAGAACAGGTTGTTCGCGGGATTCCGGACGGTGCCCAGGTTGTAGTACCCGAAGTCGCCCTGCCCGTTGCCGCCCTGCTTCCAGTATGTGGCTCGGAAGAGCATCTCGAACGTGTTGGTCGGCGCAATGCGGACGATGCCGCGCACGTAGTTCATATCCTCGTCCCACAGGTTACCCGAGGGCCCGTGGTTCGTGATGTAGCCGTCGCGGCGCTCGACGTCGTACGCGAGACGGAACTGCACCTTGTTGTTGACCGGCACGTTGAGGAACCCGAGAATCTTGCGGTCGTTGTAGTTGCCCAGCGTGACTTCGGCGCCCATGTCGAGGAGGTTCGCCGGCACTTTGCTGATCACGTGCACGTTGCCGCCGAAGGTGTTCCGGCCGAAGAGCGTGCCCTGCGGCCCGCGCATGACTTCGATCCGGTCGACGTCAACGAACACATTCGTGGCCTGAGACGGGCGCCCCTTGTAGAGACCGTCAACGTGGAATCCGACCGCCGGGTCGTTCGTGGCGCCAACCTGCTCGGTGCGCGCGCCGCGAATGGCGGGCCGAACGTCTTCGCCTGCGCGGCTGACGTTGATGCCGGGGGCGTTGAACTGAAGGTTCGTGACGTCAACGATGTTGGCGCGCTCGATGGCGGTGCTCGTCAGCGCGGTGATCGCGACCGGCACCGTCTGGAGGTCCTCCTCGCGTTTCTGGGCGGTGACGGTCACCGACTCGACGAGCTGAATCTCCAGCGCGGCGTCGACTGTCGTCGGCGCTTTCGCCTCGACGGTCACGCCTTCTCGCACGATGGTGCGGAACCCCGACAGCTCGAACCGGACCTGATAAGTGCCGGCCGGCAGCGGCTCGACGCGGTAAGCGCCTCGGCCATCAGTGGTCACCACCCGCGTTCCAGACGGGCCCGTCAAGGTGATGGTGACACCAGGGACGATGGCGCCTTGCGCGTCACGGACAACTCCGGCGACACCACCGCCGGTCTGGGCCGCCGCAGCAGGGGCGAGACAGAACCAAACGGCGGCGACGAGCGCGAACAACGAGCGAGTCATGGCTCCTCTTCCTTTCAGTTCACCAGCATTACGGCGGGGCGTCCTCGTGGAACTAGCCGGCGGCCTGGCGACGGCGGATTCTACTGCGAATGCAAACATGAATGCAAGATCGTTGTGGGACCCCCAGGGCAACAGCGAGAATCTCAGCGACAAATGGCCTATTGTCGAGGCCGATCGCATGCATTCCAATGCTGCACATCCGCGCGGCCCCATCGGCATCTTCCCGCGAGCCGGCGTCCTGCCCATGATAGCGCCGGGGGACAGGCCAGAGACCCCACCCGCCGCGACCTCCTCGACCGACGCCACCCGGCCCACGTGTCATCGTCGAGAAAGCGCGGCGGTACTGAAGCCCCGGCCTTGTCGATCAGATCGTGGCGGTGTAGCGACCTCAGGTGGTTGCATTCGCAGTCAGTAGTAGGTTAGGCTGGCGCGTACCCGCAACTGCCGCCCGGGACACCCGGGCCCTGGACCCAGGAGAACCTCCATGATCCGATCTCTCAAGAACGCGATGACCCTCGAAGCCCGCGAGACTGCCGACGCAGCCGTGCGACAGACCGTCGAGGGGATCATCGCTGACGTGGCCGCGCGCAAGGATGCGGCCGTGCGCGAGTACTCGGATCGCTTCGACCGGTGGCGGCCGGAGTCGTTCCGACTCGATCGGGCCGAGATCGACGCGTGCTACCACGACGTGCCGGCGCAGGCCGTGAGCGATATCCGGTTCGCGCAGGCGCAGATCCGGCGCTTCGCCGAGGCCCAGCGTGCCACACTCCAGGACCTCGAGATCGAGACGCTTCCTGGTGTCGTGCTCGGACATCGCAACATCCCCGTGAACAGCGTCGGCTGCTACGTCCCCGGCGGTAAGTATCCACTGGTCGCCTCCGCCCACATGAGCGTCGTCACGGCGCGCGTGGCCGGTGTCCCGCGGGTCATCGCCGCGGCGCCTCCGTTCCAAGGCAGACCGGCGCCGGCCATCGTCGTGGCGATGGACCTTGCGGGCGCCGACGAGATCTACTGCCTGGGCGGCGTTCAGGCAATCGCCGCCATGGCGCTGGGCACCGAGTCCATCGCTCGGGTCGACATGGTCGTCGGCCCGGGCAATGCCTACGTCGCCGAAGCCAAACGCCAGCTGTTCGGCAGGATTGGCATCGACCTCCTGGCCGGCCCCACCGAAACCCTGGTGATCGCGGACGACTCGGTGGACGGCGAGTTGTGTGCGGCCGACCTGCTCGGACAGGCCGAACACGGCGTCAACTCGCCGGCCGTCCTCGTCACCAACTCCGAGGCGCTGGCGCTCGCGACGATGGCGGCGATCGAGCGGCAACTCGCGGTGCTGCCGACCGGGCCAACCGCCAGGCAGGCCTGGGCTGACTTCGGCCAGGTCATCGTCTGCGATACCGAGGACGAGATGCTCGCTGTCGCCGACGACATCGCGTCGGAGCACGCCCAGGTGATGACGCGCCGCCCCGAGTGGTTTCTCGAGCACCTCACCAACTACGGCTCTCTCTTCCTCGGCGCCGAGACCAACGTGGCCTACGGCGACAAGGTGATCGGCACGAATCACACCCTTCCGACGGGACGGGCAGCGCGCTATACCGGCGGGCTCTGGGTGGGCAAGTTCCTGAAGACCTGCACCTATCAGCGCGTCACTCGCGAGGCCTCCGTGTTCATCGGCGAATACTGCTCGCGCCTCTGTGCGCTCGAAGGATTCGCCGGCCACAAGGAACAGGCCGATATCCGCCTTCGTCGTTACGGGAGCGTGACCGAGTGAAGCCGAAGCCGAGGCCCCGGCGCGGCCATCGCGATGTCACACGTCCGCCCGAACGGGCTGTGCGTGTCGGCATTCGTCTCGAAGGCTCCTCGGCTCGTCTCTGTTGATATGCGACGCGAGGATGTTCTTCTGCTCCCCGGCACGATGCTGGACGCGCGGGTGTACGAGGAACAAGTCAGAGGCCTGGGCAACAGCGCCCAGGTCACCGTCGGCGACTTCGGGACTGGCGAGACTGTCGAGGCCATCGCCGACCGATTGCTCGCGCAGGCGCCGAAGCAGTTCGCGCTCGTCGGGCTGTCGATGGGGGGGATCGTGGCCATGGAGATGTGGCGCTGCGCGCGGCAGCGGATCACCCATCTCGCCCTCCTCGACACGACACCGTACGCGGACACTCCGCAGCGCCGCGCACGACGGCTCGAGCACATCGCAACGGTCGAGTCAGGACACCTGCGGGACGTGTTGGTCGAGTCGATGATGCCGCTGTACCTGTCGCGCCGCGACCGCACCAATCGACGACTGCTACAGTCGATCCTCGACCAAGCGCTGACGCTCGGTCCCGATGTCTTTCGTACACAGTCGTTGGCACTTCTGGACCGACGCGACAGCGTCGATACACTGGCGACGATCGACTGCCCCTCCCTCGTTCTGTGTGGTCGGGAAGATGAGCTGTGCCCTGTCGACTACCATACGATGATGGCGGGAGCGATGCCTCGAGCGGACCTCCTCGTGCTCGCGGAGTGTGGTCACCTGTCCACGATGGAGGAGCCCGCCGCGGTCACCTCCGCACTCAGGCGGTTGCTGCGGCGATCTCCCTGAAGGCGTCGAATCGGCCGTGTTCCTGACAGCCGCCTTGCCGGCCGTCGGCGCTCGGCGGCCATTTGACCGGCTTCGGCAGCGGGGGCCGGGCGATCGGTTGCAGACGCACACCCGCTGTTTGAAGGGAGCTTGCGTGTGAACGGACGGGCGCGGTTGGCGATGCGTGCGGTGGCGATGGTCGTCGCCATGAGCGGATGCTGGGCGCAATCGCCCACCAAGCCTGCGCCACTTTCCATCGATGCATTGCGCATCGCGAGGATGTCGGCGTCGCTGAAATACGTGCGCAAGCTGGACGATGGGCCGAGCTTCACGGCATATCTGGTGTCCTACCGATCCAGCGGGCTCACCGTCCACGCGATGGTCGCCACGCCCAAGTCGCCGCCGCCCCCGCGCGGCTTTCCAATACTGGTGGCCAATCACGGCACTCATCCCGACCCGCCGCGGTACGGCTTCACCGCTGACGGGGTCGATTCCCGGCCCGGAGATTACTACCGGCAGGTCCCTGAGCTGTACGCAAGGAGTGGCTTTCTTGTCGTGATGCCCGATTATCGCGGGCACAACACGTCGGAGGGTCTCCAGTACGCTCGGGGCTTCCTGGCGTCCGCCTACTACACAGAGGACGTCCTGGCGCTGCTGTCGGGTTTGGCGGGCATCGACCACGCGGACTTGCAGAACGTCTTCATGTGGGGTCATTCCCTTGGTGGAGAGGTGACCCTTCGCGCCTTGCTCGCGTCCGACAGAGTCAAGGGCGCGTCGCTCTGGTCGTCGGTCGGTGGGGAGATCTGGGACCAAGCCTACCACTACTCGCGTTATCGGAACAGAGAGGCCCTCGATGGCTCCGGGGTCGAGAAGTCGTCGGTCGCTCAACTGAAACAGGACATCGCGAATCTGGGCGAGGCGTACGACTGGATGACACGTGAGCCGTTGCGGTACCTGCGGCATCTGCGGACACCGATTATCCTGCACCACGCGATCGCTGATACAGGTGCGAAGTACGAGTGGTCGGAGCGGTTGGCCAAGGAACTCTACGTGACCGGCCTTCCCTATCGATTCCACACGTATCCTGGAACCGATCATTTCTTTCAGGGGCAGATGCGGGAGCAGGCCGTGGAGCGGGATGTGGAGTTCTTTCGTTCGCTGATGGCGCGGTCAGGCCCCCTCGAGTCTCAATGAGCCCTCGGCAGGTCACGGCGAGTCAGGTTCCGACGGGCCTCTGGCCCGGAAGGGTGTCTCCATGCGTATCGAAGACGACTGCGGCATCTCGACACTGTTGATCGGTGAGGAAGAACGGTTGTGCACGGGCTTCGGTTTCACTGAAGGTCCCGTGTGGATCCCGCGCGACGAGGCGTTGCTGTTCAGCGACATTCCCGGCAACCGCATCCACCGCTGGCGCCCGGGTCGAACGAAGGCAGACATCTACCGTGCGCCGAGCCGCTGGTCGAATGGACTCACGCTCGACCTGGACGACCGTCTGCTCGCTTGCGAGCACGGTGGCCGGCAAGTGTCGCGGGCTCCGTATGATTCGTTCGATCGCCCCAAGACGCTCGCAAGCCACTGGGACGGCAGACTGCTCAACAGCCCCAATGACATCGTGGTGCACTCCTCGGGGGCGATCTTCTTCACCGATCCCAGCTACGGCATCGATAACGGCCGTTCGCCCCGCTTCGGCGCAGAGGGCCAGAAGCAGGAACTGTCGTTCCAGGGCGTTTACCGGATCGACCCGGACGGCGTACTCGCCCTGTTGGTGAGCGAGGGATTCTCCCAACCCAATGGGCTCGTTTTCTCGCCTGACGAGTCCATGCTGTACATCGGCGATACGCAGGAGAAGGTGATCTGGCGCTATCCGGTGGTCCGCGATCTCTCGCTTGGGACGCGCACGTTGTTCGTCGATCAGCGCAACGACGGCCGCCGCGGGGCGCCGGACGGCATGAAGGTGGACACCGAGGGACGCCTGTGGACGACCGGTGCCGGGGGCGTGTCGGTACACACCGCGTCTGGCGAGTACCTTGGCGTGTTTGAAATGACTGAGCACGCGGCCAACATCACGTTCGGCGGCGAGGACTTCGCCACGCTGTTCCTCACGGCCCTCACGAGCGTGTATCGGGTGAGAACCGCGGTTCGCGGCATCGCGCCGGGGTCGCGCCAGAGGTAGTCGCAGAACCTCACGCGTTCCGCCGCGCCGTGAGCCGGTGTGTGCAGTGACGGGTACTGCACGCCCTGCAGCAGTCGTAGTCGAGGACCGTCGCGTGGGCGTCGAGTGGAGCGACGATCACGACGCCCGACACGGACTTCATCGGCTGCATGAGGGAACTGTCGTTGAGCGTGACACCGATTGACCGGTCGGGTCTGACGAACTCGAACAGCGCGTGTTGGCCGCTCACGTCCCACCCGCAATGGCCAGGACTGTAGGACAGGGAGTGGCTGTCCGGCCGCGTGAGGCAACCGCTGGAGCAGCGAGTGCCCACCTCCTCGCCAGCAACGCTCGACAGAAGGGCCGACGACTCGGATGCGAGCGTGTCCAGTGCGTAGCCGAGAGCAGGCTCGTTGGTCGCGAACAACTCACCAATTGCGTCGGCGACCGGCGTGCCGAGCGTGGCCACGTACAGCGCAAGTGCCTCCGCGCGGGGGTAGATGTCGGCGACCGGCGTACGCTCGTCGTTCCGGTGCGCGCCCGCGAAGACCCGGGCGAAGGTGGGCACGTCGATATCGCGGAATACGGCCCGCGGCGCGGCGAGTTCGAGAAACAGGGCCTGCGCCTGATCGAGGAGGCCAGAGGTAGCCGCGGACGGGCGCACGCCGTTGGGCAAGCCCATAGCGCGGCACAACGTGTCGCGGGTGGGGATAAGTTCTGCCGCAGGCCACTCGATCTGCCACATCATCCGAATGCCTCCGGCAGGCAGTTCATGCCCGCCCCGCGGGCTCTGACAAGCTTTGGAGTCTAGCATGCCGGAACCCGAGGCGCTGTTCAGCCCCAAGAGCTGCGGGGATACGGTGCGGGGCGGCAGAGACGACTGAGCACTTCTTCCCCGAGCGCCCTTCGGCGCTGCGCGCGAGTGCCAGAATCCGGGTCGTGTTGCCCGCGTGGTCCTCGATGCCCTCCTCGACGGCGAGGCGCGATTGGCGTCGTCCTTTGAACCGCCGATCAAGTACCCCTCAACTACTCGGACGTGCCCCGCCGCAGTCAGGCGGCCGGGTCAGGCCTCCGCCTCACACCGTCTCCCACAGCGCACGAATCGGCACGGCGTACAGACCGTCTCCAAACGACGCACTGGTCTCGCCGTCGTAGAGCAGGACACCCGCAGCGAACTTCGCCCCAGCAGCCTCGCGGAGCTTTCGCAGTCCTCGGAAGTCGGCTGACGTTACACTCGCGGCGGCTTTGACCTCGATGCCCGCGACGTCCCGAGCCCCCCGCTCGAGCACGATATCCACCTCCGCACCGTCTTTGTCTCGGAAGTGGAGGAATGCGATCTCCTGCTGCTGCCAGCTGGCTTGCCGCCGTAGTTCCTGGAACACGAACGTCTCGAGGAGTTGGCCAAGCAGCGTGCGGTCGGCCGCGAGCGCGTGCCCGTCGAGGCCAAGCAGCGCGCAGGCAACACCCGTGTCGCCGACGTGCAGCTTGGGCGTCTTGACCAGTCGACTCAGTCGATTCGTGTGCCACGGCGGCAGTGTCTCGAGCAGGAATACCCGCTCGAGCAGCGTGAGGTAATCGTGCATTGTCGGCCGACTCACCTGGAACGGCCCGGCCAGTTCCGTGACGTTCAGGAGCCGGCTGGTCTGGCTGGCGGCGAGCGACAGCAGCCGCGGGAGCGCGTCGAGTTGGCGAATCCGAGAGAGGTCCCGGACGTCGCGCTGGACGAGGGTCTCGATGTAGTCGCGGTACCAGACGGTCCTTCGTCCGGCTCGGGTCCGGGCCAGGGCGGAGGGGTAGCCGCCGGCCGCGATTCGCTGGGCTAGCTCCGTCGCCAGTCGGGGGAACGTTCGCATCTTGAATGCGCCGCGGAAGAGCGCATCGAGGAACATCGGCGGCTTGGCGGCCGCCAACTCCGCCTGCGCCAACGGATGCAGGCGCACGATCTCCATGCGGCCAGCAAGCGAGTCAGCGAGGCCCGGCACGAGGAGCACGTTCGCGGACCCAGTCAGAAGGAGCCGCCCCGGAATCCGTCGTCGATCGACCGCAGCCTTGATCGCCGTGAACACTGCCGGAACGCGTTGCACCTCGTCGAGGATCGCGCGGTCGGGCAACTCGGCGACAAAGGCGACCGGATCGCTCTCTGCCGCCGCCAGTGCCACGGCGTCGTCGAAGGTGAAGTACGCGTAGTCGCCGCGTTGGCCGATCTGCTGGGCGAGGGTCGTCTTGCCGCACTGGCGCGGACCGTGGATCAACACGACCGGCGAGTCGGTGAGCGCTTCGACCAGTCGAGGTGCGACGTACCGGGGGTAGAGTCGGGGCTCGTCCATGTCGGCCAATCGTAACCTTTGGTCTCGGCTGATCGCAACCTTTTGGGTCGTCCAATCGTAACCTTTTGGGTCGACTGATCGTAACCTTTGGTCTCGGCTGATCGCAACCTTTTGACCGGCCGAGCAGGACCCGTTGGCCCTATCGCCGCAAGAACGTGAGCACCTGGGCCGAGGACGGCTCCAGATCCTGCGCGAACCGTCGGTCCCACGCTTCCAGGGTCACGCGCTTCTCCGCGTCGAACTCGTATCGTTGATAGACCAAGGTCGCCCGGGCGTGCGCAGAGTCTTGTGTATTCGTGCCGTCATCGCGGGCTACAGCCGCAAGACGATCTACGTCAACGGCGAAGATCCGCGGCTGGCGGTTGTGAACCCCTCCGCTGTGATCACCGCCACCGGGGGCTCGATCATCGTCGAACGGCCGATGTACATGAACAACAGTGGTATGATTTTCAACCCGGGGCGCGTAGCGCCGGGGTGACGGCGCCGGCGACCAACTCGAGATGAGCGGCACGCGGAGGGTCGTCCGCAACCGACGGTCGCTCGAGCAGTTGGAGAGGCGGGCCGCGCCACGCTGCTCCGGGGGCGGCCGGGAGGGCCCGACGGCCTGTCGTCCGGCCTCAGTAGCGATTGAGTTCTCCTCGCCCTGTCGGCCAGATGGCGCCGACGAGCGCTCGAGCGATAAGACGAGGTGCAGATGGCGAGACGGGGAGAGCCGCGCCGAGGTCTGACAATACTCGGCGGGGGCATGGCGGGCCTTGCTCTCGGGTACTACGCACGACAACGCGGCGTGCCGGCCACGATCTATGAGGCGCAGGAGCGTCCCGGCGGCCTCTGTGTCACCTTCGAGCACGACGGCTTTCTCTTCGACTCGGGGGCGCACCGCTTCCACGACAAGGACCCCGGCATCACCCGGGACGTGCAACGCCTGCTGGGCGAGGACCTCCGCGTGGTCGACCGGCCCAGCAT
>JANYLG010000139.1 GCA_025363775.1 Acidobacteriota bacterium
GCGGCCAGCACCAGCCAGAACGCGGTGGCGACCTCGAAGATGAGCAACGGGTGTCCGGTCAGCCAGGTCAGGATGAACGCCACGAGTCCCGCCGCTCCTCCGGCCGCGGCCGCTGGCAGCCGGCCCGATCGCCATCCCCGCACGACGGCGGCGCCGACGATACCGATGGTCCACAGGAACGGCACGAATCCGACAACCCCAAGTTCGGCGAGCACCTGGAGGAAGTTGTTGTGCGCGTTCTCACGCGGAAACGCGACCCGGACCGCCGGCGCGAAGTATTCGCCGGACCGGGCGTAGAACGCGCCCACGCCAACGCCGAAAACCGGCTGTGCGGCAATCATCCTCGCCGCACCGCGCGCGAACTCGCCGCGGTAGTTGAACGCTTGCGAGAGCGATCGGCCCGTTTTGTCCGGCAGATTGAAGCGCCCAGCGACAAACGGCAGCGACAGCAGAACTACGAGGACAGCGACGAGCGCGACTCCCCACGCCACTGGTTTCGGGACTCTCGGGACCACCGGCAACATCACGATCAGGGCCGGGGCGATGGCGGCTAGCGCCGCCCGCGACCCGGTCAGCCACAGACCGGCTGCCATTAGCGGGACGACGAGCAGCCACAGTAGCCCGAGCCAGCGGCCGCCGCGTGATCCCTCTCCCTCCTGGCCTCCGCGCGACCTCGCAGGGAGGGCCAAGCCGACCGCCAGCAGCAGCGCCATGGCCAGGTAGGACCCTGCCGCGTTGAAATCAGCAAACGCCGCGCTGATACGAATCGTCTGCGGGTAGTTGAGCAGGGCGGACCAGCCGTCACCGGTCCTGAGCGAGACCGTCATCAGCCGTACGACGCTGTGCGCCGCCACGCCGGCCGCGCCGCAGGCGGCCATCGCGAGCAGCCGCCGGCCCAACGCCCGGTTTCGTCCGATTAGCGTCACGGCGGCCACAAAGAGGCCGAGCCCTTCCAGGAACAGCGCCGCGTGGGTCAGCGCGCCGAAGGTGCCGCGATCGCTGAAGAAGTCGGTGCGCAGGAACCTGAACGCGGCGCAGGCGAACGGCCAGGGATAGTCAACCGCCGGCTGGACGACGAACATCTCGACGATCCCCGAGGCGGCCACCACGACTGCGAGCACCAGCGCCGGACGCCGGAGGGCACGGACGGCGGCGGCTGGCGGCGGCCCGGGCCACGCGGCTGACCGCAGAAGCCAGCCCGCGAGACACGCGAACACGACTGGTTCGCCAAGGCCGACCACGGTCGTGGAGCCAACGATCGCGGACAGGGGGCCGGACAGCGGCAGGAGGCCGGCGCACGCGAGGAGCGCCGACGCGGGGAACAGCGCGGACGCGGCGAACGCGGCGAGGACGATCGCGCGCGAGGCCGGCACCGTTTCCGCCGCGATGTACGACCAGGCGGGAAGCGCCGCCAGGAGCGCCAGCGCCAGCAGGGCGACGGCGCGACCCAGGCGAACGACGAGGCGCAGAGCCAGCGTGGATGTCATGCGATCGAACGGCTGCGGCGCGGGCATCGACACCACGGCGCCGGGGCTATCGTTGTCGCTCCTTGACCGCTGCACGGGTCTCCCGGTCTGTCTCGCGCCGCTTGATCGTCTCGCGCCGATCGTATTCCTTCTTCCCCTTCGCCAGTCCGATGGCCATCTTGACGAGGCCGTTCCTGAAGTACAGGCGCAGGGGCACGAGCGTCATGCCACGCTCGGTGGTCTTGCCCACCAGTTTGCGGATCTCCTGCTTGTGCAGGAGCAGCTTGCGCCGCCGCAGCGGCTCGTGGTCGGAGTACCCCCGGTGGCTGTAGGGACTGATGTGGATGTTCATGACGAACACCTCGCCGCCCTCGACCCGGCCGTAGCTGTCCCGAAGGTTCACGCGCCCCTCGCGGATGGCCTTCACCTCGGTGCCGAGCAGCGCCACGCCGGCCTCGAAGGTCTCGAGGATGTGGAAGTCGTGGAACGCCTTCCGGTTCTCGGCGATGTTCTTCTCGGCCTTCTGGCGATCGGTCTTTTCAGGCATGGCGGTCGCGATCATCCACGCGGCGAGGCCGCAAGCCTCGCGGCCAGCAACACCGCCTCGATCAGGCTGCCGGGGTCGGCCACTCCCTTGCCGGCGATATCGAACGCGGTCCCGTGATCGACCGACGTCCGGATGATGGGGAGGCCAAGCGTGACGTTGACCGCCTGGCCGAAGGCCACCATCTTGATCGGGACCAGCCCCTGGTCATGGTAGCAGGCCACGACCGCATCGAACTCTCCCCGCATGGCGCGGACAAACAACGTGTCGGCCGGGAACGGCCCGTCCACGAGGATTCCCCCGGCCCGGCACGTCTCCACGGCCGGCCTCAGCACCTCGTCGTCTTCGGTCCCGATGACGCCGTGCTCGCCCGCGTGCGGGTTCAGGCCCGCGAGTCCCAGCCGCGGCCTCGGGAATCCGAAACGCGGCAGTTCCTGCGCGGTCAGCCGAATCACGTCGATGAGGTGTTCTTGTGTCAACAAGCGTGGCACGTCGGCCAGCGCCACGTGCACGGTCGCCAGGACGACCCGCAGTGGCCGCGAGTAGAACATCATCGCCACCCGCGGTGCGCCAGTCAGGTGCGCCAGGAGGTCCGTGTGCCCGCGCCATGGCAGCCCGGCCAGCGCCCAGGCTTCCTTGTTGATGGGCGCCGTCGTCACCGCGTCCACGCGCCCCGCGAGCGCATCCTCCACTGCCCGGACCAGCGCGTCGTAGCCGGCCAGGCCGGCCTCTTTCGAGAGCACGCCGGGAACGAAGCGCGTCCCGTGAGGCGGCCCATAGACCACCGGGTCACACGCCGCACAGACCTTCGGGTGGCGTATCGCCTGCTCCACCAGCTCGGGGCCGACACCGGCCGGGTCGCCAACGGTGAGCGCGATGCGCGGAAGAAGCGGCATGGGAACGTGCGCTTAGCGCGAGTGGTCGCCGAGGTCGGCCAGCACCTCGTCGCGGATGTCGGACTTCCGCGGCAGCTTCCGCTCGGGCAGTTCGTAGCGGAGGCAACACTTCAGGCGGCCGCACAAGCCGGACAGCTTCGACGGGTTCAGGCTCAGGTCCTGCTGCTTGGCCATCTTGATCGACACGGGCTCGAACGCCTGTAACCAGGCGCTGCAGCAGAGCGGCCGGCCGCAGGAGCCATAGCCGCCGAGCATCCGGGCCTCGTCGCGCACGCCAATCTGCCGCATCTCGATCCGGCTGCGGTACTCCGCGGCCAGCTCGCGCACCAGTTCACGGAAGTCCACGCGCCCTTCGGCCGTGAAGTAGAAGACCAGGCGCGAGCCGTCGTACATCTGCTCGACGCGCGTCAACTTCATCGCGAGGCTGCGTTCGCGGATCTTCAACAGCCCGACACGGAACGCATCCCGCTCGCGCGCCTGCTGCCGCCGGCGAATCGAGATGTCCTCGTCGGTGGCGACGCGGATCAGGCGCGCCGTCCCTTCGGGACGAATGCTGTCCTTCCCGTTCATCCTGAGCAGGAATCCGGCCACGTGGCCGAAGGAGAGGCCGGCTTCGGTTTCGACGACAAGCGGGGTGCCGGAACGGAGGGGCATCGGGGCGGCGCCCCGCGGGACGAAGCAGGGGCACGGCCGCCCGCTGCAGCACAACTTCACGAGAACGATCGATTCGTCCCGCTGAAGGTCCATGTCGTTCGACTACAGATGCACCGAGAGCCATGCGGCCACGACCTTCGGGCTCGCGTTCCGGCGAAGCGCGGAGATCGCCCGATCGGTGGCCGCAAACGCCTGAAGGGCGCGTTCGCTCCCGAACGCCGCGCCCAGTTCCTCGAGATCCGCGACCAGGTCGCCGTTTGCCAGATCCGCGCCCCCCCCGCCCTGCGAGACCAGCGCCACGTCGCGAAGCAGCGAGGCGAGCATCGTGATCCGGGTCGTCAGTTCCTCACGCTCGCCGGCCGAGGTGGGCTTGCCCGCGGTCAGGCCGGTGGCCGCCTGCAGCCGCGCCCGTGGCGACGAGGCCTTCGCGGCGGTTCGCAGGGCCGCCAGCGCCGCCGTCCGGGCCTCACGGTACGCCTTGGACCCGGCTTCCAGCGCACGGCCAGGGCTCCCGTCGGCCACCACCGCGATCGCATGTGCCTCGTCAGGGTCCATGCCGTGCCGCTCCACCAGGACGCGCGTCACCTCGGCCCCCGACAGGCGCCCGAACCTCATCCGGGCACAGCGCGACCGGATCGTAGGCAGCAGCGTCTCGGGACGTGCGCTCACCAGAATGAAGACCGACGAAGCCCCCGGCTCTTCGAGGCTCTTGAGCAGCGCATCCTGCGCATCGGTGTTCAGACGATCCGCATCGTCGATGATGATCACCCGACGCCGACCCTCAAAGGGTCGATACGCCGCGGCCGCAACGACCTCGCGCACCGGCTCGATCTTGATCACGCCGGTGTCGGACGCTCCGGGCCTGAGGACGTCCGGATACGTGCCCTTCGCAATCCGCTTGCACGCCGCGCACGCGCCGCAGGCATCGAACGGCAGCATCGCCGGCACGGAGGCCGGCGCCACACCGATCGCCGGCGCCACAAGGGTCCCTGTGGCGCAAGCCTTGGTGCTTGCACCGACCGGCGACAGGCAGTTCAGCGCCTCCGCGACCGCCTGCGCCACGAGCCTCTTGCCGACACCCTCAGGACCGGTGAACAGGAGGCTCGGGGGCAGGGATCCGCGAGCGATGGACCGCGAGAGCAGGCCCAGTGGGCGCGCGTGGCCGAGCACCTCGGAGAACGGCATGACGGACGAACCTGCTTCGGGGTCCTGTTCGGCCCTACGCGGACGCCTGGACCTTGGCTAACTGCTCGAGCCCGACCTCGTAGCCCTTCCTGAACGCCCTGAGGTTCAGGTCGAGCGTCCCGGGCGGCACGGATTCCTTCACGGCCTTCTCCAGCGCCTCGAGCGGGATGAGCTGGCTCACGGCGCCAAAGAAGCCGACAGTGATGATGTTCAGGACGATCTTCCGTCCGATCTCCTCCGCCAGCCGGGTCGCGGGCACCACGAAGTGCCTGGCCTCCGGCACGGGCGGCGTCACCGAGACCAGGTCGGCCTCGGTCACCAGCAGCCCGCCCTTCTTCAGCGCGGGTGTGAACCTCGCGTAGGCGTCCTGCGAGAGGACGACGAGCATGTCGACGTCCTTGACGTAAGGATACAAGATCGGCTCGTCGGCGACGATCAACTCGGCGCTCGACGAGCTGCCGCGCGCCTCAGGGCCGAAGCTCTGGATGAGCGTGGCGTGGAGGCCGGCGTGGATCGCGGCGCCCCGGCCGATAATGATCCCGCTGAGGATGACGCCCTGGCCGCCGAACCCCCCGATGCGAATTTGCGTTTGCGTCATTTTATTGACTCGCCCGCACGTACCGGTTGCCCAGCTTGCGCGAATAAAAGGCCTCCATCGCGTCCTGGTAGGTCGCTCGCTCCCGATCGACGAACTTGCCGACGACGATGGACCCGGTCATGCCGAGATCGACTTCCTTGGTGTCGGCGCCGTTCTTGATGACGCTACGCGTCTTGTACGTCTTCATCTCGTCGAGGGAGTCGCCGAGGCGGTTGCGCCGCCCGTAGAGCGTCGGGCACGGCGAGATGACCTCGACGAACGAGAAGCCCTTCTTGAGCAGCGCCTCTTTCATCGCCTTCTTCATCTGCGTGACGTGGTAGGTCGTCCAGCGCGCGACGTAGACCGCGCCGCACGACTCGGCCAGGTACGGCAGGTTGAACGGGTGCTCGAAGTTGCCGTAGGGCGACGTCGACGCGATCGCCTCCTCGGGCGTGGTCGGCGTCAGCTGGCCGCCGGTCATCCCATAGGTCAGGTTGTTGACGCAGATGACCGTCATGTCGAGGTTGCGCCGCGCGGCGTGGATGAAGTGGTTGCCGCCGATGGCGAACAGGTCGCCGTCGCCGCTGTAGACCACCACCTTCATGTCGGGCGCCGCCAGCTTGAGGCCCGTGGCGAACGGGATGGCGCGGCCGTGCGTCGTGTGGAACGAATCCACGTGCATGTAGCCCGCGACGCGCCCGGTGCAGCCGATGCCCGACACGACCGCGAGGCGATCCATCGGGATGCCGCTCTCGTCGATGGCGCGGGTGAAGCAGTTGACGGTCGTGCCGATGCCGCAGCCCGGGCACCAGATGTGGGGCATGCGGTCGCTGCGGAGATACCGTTCGGCGGGGTTTTCCACGCTCATCGGAGAGCCTCCGTAATCGCCTGGACGATGATGGCCGGATCGTGGACGGTGCCGCCGGCATGCGGCACGCTCACGACGCGGGCGCCCTGCGCGCAGCGCTCGACCTCGCGCACCATCTGGCCGAAATTCAACTCAGGCACGATGAACACCTTGACCTTGGTGGCAAGGTCGCGAATCAGGTGCTCAGGGAACGGCCACGCGGTGCGCAGCCGCAGCGAGCCGACGCGCCGGCCCTTCGCCCGCACCGCCTGCACCGCCTTCTGCGCCACGCGCGACGTGATGCCGTAGGAGATGACGACCGCTTCCGCGCCGTCCACCTGGTCCTCGACCACGTCGGTGAGCGCGGCCGCGTTCTTCTTAATCTTGTCGATGAGCCGCCCGAGCAGGCGCGCCTGGCCGGTCACCGTCATGTCCGGATAGCCCTTCTCGTCGTGCGTGAGGCCGGTCATGTGGAACCGGTAGCCCTGCCCGGCGCGCGCCATGTCCGGCACCAGGTCCTCGCCTGGCTCGAACGGGAGGTACTCGTCGAGCGGCGCGTTCGTCCAGCGCCGCGGGAAGATCTCGATCTCCTCGGGCTTCGGGATGATCACGCGTTCCATCATGTGGCCCACGCACTCGTCCATCATGACGAGCACCGGCACCCGGTACTGCTCGGCGAGGTTGAACGCCTTGATTGTGAGATCGAAGCACTCCTGCGGCGAGTTGGGGCAGACGGCGATGAGCTCGTAGTCGCCGTGCGAGCCCCATCGCGCCTGCATCATGTCAGCCTGCGCGGGGAGCGTCGGGAGCCCGGTGGACGGTCCGCCGCGCTGCACATTGACGAAGACGCACGGCGTCTCGGTCATGATCGCGAAGCCGATGTGCTCCATCATCAGCGAGAAGCCCGGACCCGACGTGACCGTCATCGCGCGCTTGCCGCCCCAGACGGCGCCGGCGATGGCGATCGACGAGGCGAGTTCGTCCTCCATCTGGATGAAGACGCCGCCGACCTCGGGAAACCGCAGCGCGATGCGCTCGACGACTTCCGTGGACGGCGTGATCGGATAACCGGCGACGAAGCGACACCCGCCCGCCAGCGCGCCTTCACAGCACGCGTGATCGCCGTCGATGAAGTGGGCGCCCGTCAGGACGCCAGCCGGATCGGCATGCATGAGTACCCTCGAAAAGTATCCTACCTACACCCTATACCCGTAAATCGCGAAGTCCGGGCAGTACATCCCGCACAGGTCGCAGCCGGAACAGGCCTCGGGCCGCACAATCTCGGGTGGATGGTACCCCTTTGTCGTGAAGGAACTGGAGAGCGCCAGCACATCGGTCGGACAGAACTCGACACAGAGTGCGCACCCTTTGCAACGTTCGGCGTGGATGACCACGACTCCTCGCACACGACGATTGGCTTCTGGCATACAGCTGACTCGAGCAAGCCCCGTTCCGCCGCGGAGCTCAACCCTGTAAGAGTGTGGAACCAAGAGCGTTACCGCGCTCCCGGCTGACCTGCCATCAATAAGTGCTCCAGGAGGGCGCCGGATTTCCGGCAACGATCGAGCGGCGTGCAGGTATAAAAAGCTTACACCGGAAAGCGGGTCGAAGACCAGTCAGCAAGATGTATCACGCCTACGCCGACGCCACCCCCCACGCCGGACGCCCCGACCCTCGTGTGCCCGGCGGCCACGGCCGGAGTGTCGGGGGACGGGAGCGCCTTGCGGTGAACGACACGGTGCCTACCGCTTCGGGCCAGACCCCACAATCACCGCCGGCATCGCCAGGCCTTGCACGGTCTTGTTGAAGTCGGCAATGTCCTTGTCCATCACACCCTTCACACGCGCGAGAACCGCGTCGAGTTGCGCCTTCAACTCCGTGTAGCGGAGGTGTGACGCGGCTGTCGGTTTCATGTCTGCGGTGTCAGCCATCCCCGCGAGCGCCGCGAACTGGAAGTCGAGTTTTGGCAGGTGACCGAGCGAATCCTGCCCTGTCCGGAGCTCCGGGTTGTACAGCTCGGCCTCGATCGGCTCGAACGCCTTCACGACCTCGTCGGCCTTCGCCTTCAGGCTGTCGCCCTTGCCGGCGGCGGAGGCTCGTTTCCCGTAGCGCCGGACCTGGTCCTTCACATCCTTGATTTGGCGCAACGTGTCGTGGATCGTCTCGACGTCCCGGCGCACGGTGGTCAGGAACGCATACTGCGCCGCCAGGTCGCCTGCAGGCACGGCACCCGTAGGACTGGGGACAATCTCGATCGGCGCCTCGAGCGTCTTGCCGCGTGCCGTGACGCGCACGGTGTAGCGCCCCGGCGTCACCCGCACGCCCTGCGGTGGGTAGTCGCCGAAGACGTACGCCGGCTGGATGAGACTCGGCACTTCTTCGCGCATATCCCACACGATCCGGTTGACGCCGGCCTTGAGCTCGATGGCCTTGTCGATGTCGCCAGGCCCTTCATCGCCAGGCTCGAACGCCTCATCCGGGATCTTCTCGGCCAGCTTGGTGGCGAACGTGCGCAGCACGCGCGCCCCGTCCAGGAACTCGACGGTAACGACGTCGTCCTTCTTGGGCGCATTCTCGATCCAGAGGTTGACGACGACACCATTCGGCCGATTCTTGCCGATGCCGGGCCTCGACGACTCGCCATTCTGGAAACGGATGGCCCGGCGTGGCGTGAACAGGTGCGCATCAGCCTTTGCCACGTCGCCGTTCCACTGTCGCAGCGGCGTCAGGTCGTCCAGGATCCAGAACGCGCGTCCCTGCGTGGCGACGACGAGATCCTCGTGTTTCACAACCATGTCGGTGATGGGCACGATCGGCAGATTGCGCTGAAACGCCTGCCACGACACGCCATCGTCCCAGGAGACGTACAGGCCCGTTTCGGTGCCGGCGTAGAGCAGGCCCCGACGACCCGAATCCTCGCGGACGACCCGCGTGAAGGCGTTGTCCGGGATGCCCGCCACGATCTTCGTCCACGTCTTGCCGTAATCGTTGGTCTTGTACAGGTAGGGTCTGAAGTCGTCGAACTGGTACATCGTGGCCGCGACGTACGCCGTCGCCTTGTCGTGAGGCGAGACGTCAATCGCGTTGATGCGGATCCACTCGGGAATGCCCTTCGGGGTCACGTTCTGCCACGTCTTGCCGTTGTCCCGCGTCAGGTGCACCAGGCCGTCGTCGGTGCCAGCCCAGATGACGCCGGCTTCGTGTGGCGACTCCGTGAGCGCGAAGATGGTCCCGTAGACTTCGACGCCGGTGACCTCGCGCGAGATCGGCCCGCCACTGAAGCCCTGCTTGGTCTTGTCGTTGCGGGAGAGATCCGGGCTGGCTTCCTCCCACGAGTGTCCTTCGTCACGCGACCGCAGCAGCATCTGCGCGGCGTGGTAGACCACGCCGGGTTCGTGTATCGAGGTGATGATGGGCGCGTTCCACTGGAACCGGTACTTGAGATCCCCTGCCGCCTGGCCATCGATGACCTGCGGCCACGCGATGATCATGCGCTCGTCCTTCGTCGCGTGGTCATGACGCGTGATCCACCCGCCGTAGCTGCCCGCGTAGACGATGTCCCGATTGCGGGGGTCCAGTGCAATCCACGCCGATTCGCCGCCGCCCACCTCGTGCCAGTCGGTGATGTCGATGCCCGCTCCGCGGACCGCGCTGGGGATGGCCACCGTCGTGTTGTCCTGCTGGGCGCCGTAGACCCAGTATGGGAACCGATCGTCGGTCGTCACGCGGTAGATCTGCGCCGTCGGCTGGTTGTCCTCCGTCGTCCAGGTCAGTCCCCCGTTGTTCGAGATCTCCGCCCCGCCATCGTCGCCCAGGATCATCCGATCGGGATTGTCCGGGTCGATCCACAAATCGTGGGTGTCGCCGTGATGCACGGGAATCGTCGAAAAGGTCTTGCCCCCGTCGAGGGACCTGTGAAAACGGATATTGGTCGTGTAGACGATGTTGGCGTTGGCGGGGTCGGCGAAGACGCGGTAGTAGTACCATGCGCGCTGCCGGATCGCGTGGCCGCTGTTGACGTTCGTCCACTTCCCGCCGCCGTCATCGCTGCGGTACATGCCGCCCTTGTCGCCCTCGGCCTCGATCATCGCCCACACGCGCGCAGGGTTCTTCGGGGACACCGTCACCGTCGTCTTGCCGACGATCCCCTCGGGCAAGCCGTCGGCGAGCTTCTTCCAGGTGTCGCCGCCGTCGGTCGTGCGGTAGAGCCCGCCGCCCGGGCCACCGCTCTCGATGGTCCAGGGCTTCCGATAGACCTGCCAGAAGGCAGCGTAGAGGACACGCGGGTTCGACGCGTCCATCACCAGGTCGGATGCCCCCGTCTTGTCGTCGACGAACAGCACCTTTGACCAGGTCTTGCCGCCGTCCAGCGTGCGGAAGATGCCTCGGTCCGGGTTCGGCCCCCAGACGTGGCCCTGAGCGGCGACGTAGGCGATGTCCGGGTTTCGCGGGTGGATGCGGACGCGCGAGATCTGCTGCGCATTCTGCAGACCGACGTTCGCCCACGTCTTGCCGGCGTCCATCGACTTGTACATGCCATCACCGTGTGACACGTTGCCGCGGATGGGTGCCTCGCCCATGCCGACGTAGATGACGTTCTGGTCCGAGTCCGCCACGGCGATGGCGCCGACCGAACCGGTCGTCATGAACCCGTCGGAGACGTTGCGCCACGTCAGGCCGCCATCGGTCGTCATCCACACACCGCCACCGGTGGCGCCGAAGTAGTAGCGCAGGGCATTCCCGCGCACACCGGTGACCGCCGTGACGCGTCCACCGCGGAATGGACCGATGTTGCGGAATTCGAGTCCGGGGAATTGATCCGAGAGCGAGACGGGGCTGGTCGCCGACGACGACGACGATGCCTTGCTGGTCGAAGCCTGGGCGACCGGCGTCTGCCGGGCCGCGACGTCCGCGCCAACCGCGAGCAGGAGGACAAGAAGCAGGAACGCTCGACGAAGACACACGGGCCACCTCCGCTGGATGCCGCGCGGATCCGTCTTCACGAGCGTTGGTCCGCGTGGCTGCGCCGGGAGCATACCACGACTGTCGAGCTCCGCCTCACACCGCCGAGATCGGAGATGCGTCCGTCATGGTCCGAGCCTCGAGTGTGTTGGGTTGTGCGCTGTGCGTCGTCCGCCTTACAGAGTGAGCCACACGCCCAGCCCGCGTTCGCGCGCACGTCTATAGATGTCCGGTGCGACGGCCATGTCGTCCAGGGCCAGGCCCAGGTTCACGGCCATCGTCCGCTCGGTGGCGTTTTCGCGTCCACGCTCCAGGCCGGCGGCCAGTTCGCCCAGATCGGCATAGGGTGTCGGGGTGGTCTGAAAATAGCCGATGGACTTGTAATACTGGAATTGCGCGTGATCGTCGGTGCTGATCTTGTCGAACTGCGCCAACGCCGCGCCTGTCCAGTACGAATCAAAATCCACTGCGCTGGCAAACGCGCCGGGCTTGAGCCAATCTGGTTGGATCGTTGGCGTGGGATGCTTGAGGATTGGCCCGGACGTGACGACGAGATCGCTCTCGGTCACGGCTTGTCTGGGATTGTCTGCGCTGACGATCTCCACGCCCGGCAACTGGGCGGACATGTCTTCGACGTACTTGCGTTGCACGTCGGGCCTGACATCGTAGGCATACGCGCGCGTGATCGGAAACAGCGCAGCGAGCGCGAGCAGGTTGGTGCGTCCTTGTACGCCACACGCCAGGATGCCCGCGACCTCGCTGTTGGGGCGCGCCAGGTACTTGGCTGACAGTGCCGAGGCCGCGCCCGTGCGATACGCCGTGATCCATGTGCAGTCCATCACGGCGTAAGGGAGGCCGGTCTCGTCGTCATTGAGGATGAGCAGGCCGGTGATGTAAGGCAGGCCGTGTTTGGAATTCTCGGGATAGCCGCTCACCCACTTGATGCCCGCCGAGTGCAGTGAGGGAATGTAGGCAGGCATGGCGTGGATGAACGCATCGGGCCGCGTGTGAATGCCGGGCTTGGGCGGCATCTCGACCCGTCCTTGTCCCTTGTCCCTGAACGCGGCTTCGAGCAGGCCGATGATCGTGGGCATCTCGAGTGCCACACTCGTCACATCGGCGCGAGAGAGGTAGAGCAGTTGTTGTTCGGACATGGCACCCCCATCTAGTGTTCGGTGATCAGGATATCGCGCTCGGTCTCAGAACTCGGCCCCTTTTCGTCGCCCGTTTCGTCGCCACGACGAGCGCGCCGCGATCCTCCGTGCGTGGGCGGGAGTCGGTCCACCCGATAACAGGTCAGGCCGGTTCTTCGCCAAACACGCGGCGGTAGTCCTCCGGCGTGTCGATGTCGTCGTACGCACCCGGATCGTCGATCTCGACGTTGCACACCTCCGCCCGGTGCGCATGAACCACGGGGCGGGCGCCGGCCGAGAGGTCCGCGGCGAACAGTTCCGGCAGGACGCGCGCGTCGAACAGCACTGGGTGGCCATGCCTGTGGCCGTGGGAGGGGCGCACGATCGGCGCGCCGGTTCGGACCCAGGCATCGATCACCGCTCGCACGGTGGGAACGGCGATGAGCGGCAGGTCCACGGGAGCCATCATCAGCCCCCGCGGGTGATCCGCGGCGACCCAGGCGAGCGCTGCGTGGAGCGACGAGAGCTGTCCGCGGGATGGATCGGGGTTTCGCACCAGGTGCACCCGCAGCCGCTCGTGGTTCGCCGCTGATCGGATGGCCTCCTCAGCTTCGCCCACGACCGCCACCACCTCGCTGCACCCGGCCGACAGGAAGGTCCGAACCAGCCTCGACAGGAACCAGTCTCCGCCAGGAACGGGCAGCAGCGCCTTGGCCCGCCCCATCCGTGACGACAAGCCTGCGGCAAGAATGACGGCTGGAATCACTTCGGCATTCTACTCCGGTCGATTGACGCCGCAGAACATCCGCGGGCAGTGCTAGAATCTCGGGATGGCCATTCTCGATGTGAGAATCTCCTGCCAGCTGTGCGGCGAGCAGATGGAAATGAAGGACCCGGCGCCCGGCGACGCGTGGCGACCCGATCAGTTCTGGGTCTGCCCAAAGTGCGGCCGGCATTTCCAGTCCACGTATCCCGCGCCGGCGGCACCGGCTCCGGCTCCGACGGTCGCAGCAACCGTGCCCTCAGCTGCCCCGGCCCCGTCGTCCACGACACCCAAAGCCTGACCGCGGGCGCACACCGCCCCAAGGAGAACCATGACCCCCAGGCTCCAGCCCTACGCTCCCGACATGAGTGACCCCGACGAGGACGAGGACGAGGACGAGGACGACGAAGACGACGAGGAAGACGAGGAGGAAGAAGAAGAAGAGGAAGAAGAAGAGGAATGGCGCGTCCGCCCGGCCGCGCCCTGCGGAGACCAGACCATAAGTAAGATCGGGCCGTCTCTTGACTTCCCGCCCGGATATTCCTACACTTGGCCGGATTTCAAGCTCAGCGTGACGCCCCTCCCCTAATTTGCGGCGTGGCGCATCGCGGGGCCAATGTGCCTGCGATCTCGGCGACTGCTCGGGTCCTCGAGTGGTCCGCCGCCCAGGCAGCTCTTGTTCGCCAGGCGCCGTTGCTGCGGGCGCTTGGCGTTTTCGGACCCTCGTATCAGCGGCGTTTGTACGTTCTTACTGTGCGCTCGCGGGGTCGATCGTCGTGGCCCTTGCGTGCGTTCAGCTGCCTGCGGCCCTTGGGATGTTCCCAAGGGCTTCGTTGCTCGGAGGACACGGGTATGCCGACCGGGACCATCGCGCGCTTGCTTATCGACAAGGGATTTGGATTCATTCGAGACGAGGGAGGCATCGAGCACTTCTTCCATCGGAGCTCGGTTCGCGGTGCGGTGTTCGAGCTGCTGCGTGAAGGCCAGCGCGTCGAGTTCACGCCGGAAGAGTCCGCAAAGGGTCCGCGGGCTGGTGAGATTCGACTGATCGAAGACTAGGCGTTCGCCATCCGCACCCGGCTCCCGACGAGGAATCAAGGGGGCCGGGGGCACTCTGCTCCTGCCTTTTCGATTCCCGCCCGTTCGGCGGCGGTGGCATCGTTCTCTCGCATTCCATATTCATGGACGTGCGGCTCGCCATCCTAGGCGGAAGTGTGGGCACACGCTCGTCCGGTGATAAGATCGCTCCGGAAGCGAACGGGGCCCGGTGGCCCTCCCGGTCTTCAAAATCGGTCGCTCCCCGCTTTGCGGGGGGGCTGGGTTCGACTCCCAGGCGCTTCCGCCATTCGACTCGGCCCGTGCAACCCAAAGGGCCTCGCTCATGGCAAGCCATTCGACTCGGGCCACGCAAACACGAGGTCTTGCTGATGGCAAGCCAGTCGACTCGTGCGCGCGAGGGTCACCGGACAGACGGGCCGAGGAGAATGGCCCTGAGCGACCCCGAGCGAGCGCCCGAGCCCACGCGAGCGGATGGGGAGTCGAAGGGCCAGACGCCAGCGCCTGTCCCGGCTTCCTGCTTCGTCTACATCCTCTCTTGCTCCGACGGAACGTTCTACGTCGGTTCCACCTCTGACTTGCGCGAGCGCGAACGGATCCACAACGAGGGACACGGCGCGGAATACACGGCATCGCGTTGGCCCGTTCGCGTGGTCTACTCGGAACCCCACGAATCCTGGCCCGCCGCTCGGAAGCGCGAGGCCCAACTCAAGCGTTGGTCGCGCGCGAAGAAGAAGGCACTGATCGAAGGGAACCAGTCGCGCCTCCACGCGCTGGCTCGACGCCACGGCTGAAGGTGGGCGGCGCCGGTCGACGTAACAAACCACGCCCACAGAATCCTGCAAGGCCGAGTTGTCAACAGCGATATACTCTGCCATCTGGACCTCGCTCGACGTGAGCGAAGGAGATGGAACGATGTTCGAAATCTGGGTCAGCGTCGCGCTTCTCGGCCTCTGGAGCTGTGTCGGAGTCATCTACAACAACAGTCGTAAGACGACGCGGCAGTTCGATGAAGGCGTCAGGCTGCTGGCCGTCATCGCCGAGAAGAAGTAGGCGAGCGTGGAGGCGGGTGGAATTGGAACATTCGTGTTCCTGTTTTGTTCCTCTCCCCGGGGGTTCCAGCGTTTCTAGCGGTTCTAGCGGTTCCAGTGGAAGGCTGCTAACTCATTGAAATCGTTACGGTTCAACGAGTTACAGGAATCAAGAAGCGGCTCCGACTCCCAGGCGCTTCCGCCAACGCCGCCGCCAGGATCACCGCTCGATTCTCACTTCTCGAAAAACGCCAGAAAGCCTTCGACTTCGCCCAGAGCGTTCAGCACCGGGGCTGCGCGCGACAGGTGGCATCCTCGGCGAGGCAACGGTAGTACGTCGCGCGGAAACTCCCCGGGATGGCTACCCTGCCGTTGAGCCGACACCTGGCCAGTGCGTCGGCGAGGTTTGGTGGGCTTCGGATGACCGGACCCGAAACGGCGTGTATGAATTTCGACGGTCCGGTGACTTGAAGCTGTGCAGCTTCCAGAACAGGTGACGGCGTCAGCACATGCCGCCGACCACGGCTTGCTCGTGAACGACCAGGATGTCCTCCGGCGAGTCGCCGACTTCGATTCGTACGCCGTCCAGGTCGGACGCCGCCTTGAAGTCGGCATAGATGGTCAGGCCGTCGAGAGCAAACACCTGCTCGCCTGACCGGGCGCCGGATGGCGCTGGCGTGAGTCGGTAGCCGAGGGCGCCGCAGCCGCCGGCAAACGACAGCCGAAGCGCGGGCCTGCTGGAATCGCGGGCCAGAGAGTCGGAAATCGCCTGTCGCGCCTCCGGTGTGATCGTGATGGTCATAGGGACTTCGTCAACCGGCGCGCCTCGCGCGCCGCCTCAGAACGCTCCTTGAGTGCCTCGTACGCCGCGGCCGGCAGCGACACGGACCCCGGGCGCGCGGGGCCGTGAGCGGGATCGCCGTGGTAGTCGGACCCGCCGGACATGGCGAGGCCGAGTCGTTCCGCCAGGATGCGGTAGTGCGTGGTCATCTCGGGCGAATGCTCGGAGTAATACGCCTCGAGGGCGTCCAGCCCGGACGCCGCAATCGGCGGAATCCACTCGTCGTGACCCATGAGGCCTGGGTGTGCCAGCGAGGCGATCCCGCCCGCTTCGTGAATGAGCGTCACGACATCCTGCGGAGGCAGCGCCCGGCGAGGCACCCACGCGGCGCCGTTCTCGGCAAGGTAGAGATCGAACGCCTCCCGCGTTGTCCGGACGTGCCGGGCGCGGAGCAGCGCGCGCGCGAGTAACGGTCGGCCAATCCACCTGCCGTCGAGGCCCCCGTGCCCGCCGAGCACTTCGTCGGCGTCCACGTGAAGCCCCAGGGCGTCGAGCTTGTCGATCATCTCCCGCACGCGCCGGCGGCGGTCGGTCACCTGCCGGTCGAGAAACCCCGTCAGGACGGCGGAGTGATGATCGAGGAAATATCCGAGGACATGCACGTCCACGTCCTCGTAGATCGCCGTGATCTCGATCCCCGGCACCCACTCGATCCCCGCGGTCGCGCACGCCGCCGCCACGCGGTCGAGGCCGGCCACCGTGTCGTGATCCGTCACCGAGATCGTGTCCAGGCGGGCGCGCACCGCGGCCTGTACGAGATCCTCGGGCGACGAGCGCCCGTCCGAGGCTGTTGTGTGGAGGTGGAGATCAATCACGCGTGGACCCGGGTCCGGCGCGGCGAGCCGGGACGCCGGCGCTGCCCCTGGCGTCGGGCCAGCGCCCGGTATTCCCTGATGAGCAATTCGATGTGGCCCCGCTCCTCGCTCGCGAACTCGAGGAAGATCTGCTTGCCTTCGGAGTCCTCGAAACGCTCGCCGTACCGCTTGAAGAACCCGTGCGAGGCGCGTTCGCACCGGATGCCAATCATCAGGGCCTGCCGGTCGTCCACGCCGCGCGCCACCTGCTCGGCGCCCGCCGCGAAGAGGCCGTGGGCGGCTCCCTTGAAGAAGAGGAACGTCGGGCGCGACTCGAGCCGGGAATCCTGCGACAGCAGACGCTGGTAGCGCTGCTCGAGCCTCGAGAGATGCTCGCGTTCCTCGTCGGCCAGTTTCTGGAAGACGGCCTTCCCGCGCGCATCCTGCGTCACCCGCGCCGCGCGCACGTAGAACTCGAACCCTGACCGCTCGGTCGCGATCGCGATGCGCATCGCGTCGCGTGCGAACAGCAGGTCCGTGGTCACCGCGTCGGCCGGCTCGGCTCGGCCCGTCCGGCACTCCTCGCACGTGCCGTAAATCTGCAGCACGCTCTCGCGTGCCGAGAAGTTCCTCGCCGTCGCGATCTCCTCGATCAGCGCCTCGATGTCCGAGCTCAGGAACTCGGACGATCGGTTGCACGACTGGCAGATGAGATGGAAGTGCCGAGGGTGCCGGTAGGAGTGCTCGAAGCGGAAGCGGCCCTCGCCGAAATCTACTTTCCTGGCAATCCCGGCCTCGACCATCCACTGCAGCGACCGATAGACGGTCGCCCGGCTGACCTGGTGGTCTTCCCGGTGGATCAGGTCGTAGAGGTCATCCGCGCTGAGGTGTCCTTCGTGACGAAGGAACACGTTCAGGATGAACTCCCGCTTGCTGGAGCGCTTGCTCCCGGGAGGGCGAAGGCCGTCGAGGTCGGCAAGGACGTGGGCCATGGCAGTTGCGGTGCGAGTCCGCGGAAGCACGTGTCGGCCGGAAGCCGCAACTGCCACGGCCCGGATCAGTGGCCGCCGTCGTCCTCGGTGGTGAACGACTGGCCGCATCCGCACGTGGACACGGCGTTGGGGTTGCGAATGGTGAAGCCGCCGCCGGCAATGTTGTCCACGAAATCCACTTCGGCGCCCTTCAGGTAGCGCACGCTGATCGGATCGACGTAGAGCTTGACGCCATTGGACTCGAACACCTGGTCGGTGGCACCAGGGCTGTCCTCGATCATCAAACCGTACTGGAAGCCCGAGCATCCCCCGCCCTGGACGAATACCCGCAGGCCGGACTCCTGCTTGTTCTCCTCGGTCAGCAGGTCGGCGACCTTCGACGCCGCCATCGAGGACACGTTGATGAACGACTCGGTCACGTTGGTGGTGATCATTTGGTGTAAGGGGGTCTCCTTCATGCGATTATACCAAGGCGCGCCCAGGGTGTGCGCAAAAAGAGGCCGGGGCGGCAATCAGCGACCTCGCCATAAGGGACTGAGGCCCGACCAGCCCCGCATGCCTCAATTCAAGACCTGACCCCACGGGCTGCTAGGCGAGGGTCGCGAGGTTCTTCGCGGACTCGGTCTCGATGTCCTTGTGCAGGCTGTTGCCGTGCGAATCCATGGTGACGATGCACGGGAAACCCTTCACGTGCAGGTGCCACATGGCCTCTGGCACGCCGAACTCGAGCAGCGACACGTCGCTCACCTTCTCGACGCACTTTGCGTAGAACTGCGCCGCACCGCCGATGGCACTCACGTAGACCGCGCCGTGCTCCTCGAGCGCCGCCAGGGTCTTGGCGCCCATCCCGCCCTTGCCGATGACCACCCGCACACCGAACTTGCGGATGACTTCGCCCTGATACGGCTCCTCGCGGGCGCTGGTCGTCGGGCCCGCGGCCATCATCTTCCAGCCTTCGCCGTCCTTCAGCACCACCGGGCCGCAGTGGTAGAGGATTCCGCCATTCAGATCCACCGGCGACTCGTGCTTCATCAGGTGCGAGTGGACCGAGTCGCGGCCGGTATACATGACGCCGTTCAGCAGGACGACGTCGCCAACCTGCAGCGACCGAACCTGCTGCTCGGTGATCGGTGAGGTCAGAACCACTTCCTTGCCCGTGCGGCTGAACCCCGCCTGGTCGAGCATCGGCACGACGGGGTGCGACGGGTCGCGGTAGATCCAGCGCCGGATCGACCCATCCTTGGCATCCAGAACGACGCCCAGGCGGCGAAACGCCCAGCAGTCGTACGCCACCGACACGAAGAAGCAGGCCGGCAGCCGGTTCAGCACGCCGATCTTGCAGCCAATGAGCGAGGTCTTTCCCCCAAAGCCCATCGTGCCCACGCCGAGCACGTTGACCGTCTTCATGATGGTCGCTTCCAGCTCGGCCAGGGCAGGATCCGGGTTGATGTCGTCCAGCGTACGGAAGAGCTGCTGCTTGGCCTGGAGGTAGCCGCTCGCGCGGTCGCCGCCGATGCAGACGCCGAGGACTCCCGGGCTGCAGCCCTTGCCCTGCGCCTGCCAGACGGCGTGGAGAATGCACTTGCGAACACCTTCGAGGTCCCGGTCGGCCCTGCCGAGGTGCGCGAGTTCACAGGGGACGGAGTATTGGATGTTGGTGTTCTCGCAGCCGCCGCCCTTCAGGAGCAGTCTGACCTCGATCTCGTCCCGGTCCCGCTGCTCGAAGTGGATGACGGGCGAACCCGGGCCGAGGTTGTTCCCGGAGTTCTTGCCGGTGACCGAGTCCACCGAGTTCGGACGCAGCTTTCCACGCCGCGTCGCC
This sequence comes from Acidobacteriota bacterium, assembly GCA_025363775.1. Taxonomy (GTDB): domain Bacteria; phylum Acidobacteriota; class Vicinamibacteria; order Vicinamibacterales; family Fen-181; genus FEN-299. The sequence continues at coordinate 19,564 of JANYLG010000139.1, forward strand.
TCGGCAATCGCGTCACGAATCTGCTGCGCCATCCAGGTCTGGTTCGCGCCGATTGGCACGTTGATCTCGAAGGTCGGGAGGCCGGTATCCTGGCAGATGGCGCCCTCGCCTTCGGAGGCCTGATCGATGTTCTCGGCGATGATCGTCAGGGCCTGCGACGACTGGGTCCCTGCAGGCTCATCGGCCAACGCCACCTTCATGGCGGCACGCACGTCGGGAGCGAGGTCCGTGGACGTCTTGATGACGAGTTCGAGGATGCTGCCGAAGAATGCTGGTAACATGGCGGAGAGTATAATCCAAACTCCGGGGAGAGCGTCACGATGGCTGCATGCCTTGTTCTCGCCTTGGCGCTTCTGCTGGCGGCCCCCGGGGCCTCGCCGCCCCCGGGGCCAGGGCAGTCGAGCCGGCATGCGTTGTTTCCCCCGGCCGATCTCGGCATGCTCGAGAGCCCCGACCGCGACATCTGGCAGAAACCCGATCAGATCATGGACACGCTGGGGATCGCCGAGGGGTCCAGGGTCGTGGACATCGGCGCCGGCGGCGGCTATTTCACGGTTCGCCTGTCGAAGCGCGTCGGCCCCAATGGGGTGGTGTGGGCCGAGGACGTGCAACCGGCGATGCTCGAGGCGATCAAGCGGCGCGTGGCGAAGGACGTGGCGAAGGACAATCTTCGCAATGTGCGTTATGTCCAGGGATCGAGTTCCGACCCGATGCTGAGGGCCGGCTCGGTCGATGCGGTGCTGATCCTGGAGACCTACCAGGAGATCCAATACGGGAACCCGCTGCTGTTCCTGCAGAATGTCCGCGCCGCCCTCCGCGAGGGCGGTCGGGTCGGCATCATCGACTACAAGAAGGAAGGCGCCGGCCCGGGGCCGGATGGCGGGCGGCCCGACCCAGAGACGATCATCACGGTTGCCGAACAGGCCCGCTTGAAACTGCTGAAGCGCGAGACGTTCCTCCCCTTCCAGTTCTTCCTGGTCTTCGTGAAGTAGCCCTCCTCTCTGGCACCTCCCCGTCTCCGGCCGCAGGCGGAACCGGCGGCCCGCGGCGCCGGCACGTTATACTTGGCATGTGAGCGACCGCTGGTTGGCCATCGGGCCGGAGACATTGGATGTGGCCGAGTTGATCAGGCTCGTGTCTGGAGGCGAGCCAGGCGAGCCGCCTGCGGGGCACGGCGCCATCGTCACGTTCATCGGAACGGTCAGGGGCGAGAACCAGGGCCGGAAGGTCGTCCGACTCGAATACGAAGCCTACGAGCCGCTCGCGCTCCGGGCCTTCGCGGTCATCGCCGACGAAGTGAGGAACCGCTGGCCGTCCGCCCGCGTGGCGTTCCATCACCGGACCGGCTCGCTGGCGCTGGGCGAGGCGAGCGTGATCATCGTGGCGGCGTCGCCGCATCGCGCGGAGGCGTTTTCCGCCTGCCGCTACGTCATCGAGCGCGTCAAGCAAATCGCGCCCGTGTGGAAACGCGAGTTCTTCGAAGGCGGCGACGTGTGGATTGAAGGGGCGTCGGTCGACGCTTCGGACGAGGCCTCGCGCGAGGAAGCGTACCGCCGCGCATGCGAATAACGATCCGGCTGTTCGGAAGACTGCACGACCTGGCCGGGGCCACCGAGCTGGTGCGCGAACTGCCGGGCGCAGCCACGGTGTCAACCGCGTGGACGGTGCTGGCGGAGGAGTTCCCCGCCATCGCCCCGTACGCACGCTCGGTGTCGGCGGCGGTCAACGCCGATTTTGGGAAGATGACGACGCCGCTCGCCGACGGCGACGAGGTGGCATTTCTGCCGCCGGTCTCGGGAGGACAGGGGCCACGCATGCATCGCCCAGAGCACGCTCATGATCGATAAACTCACATCCGTCGAGGCCAGATATGCCGATCTCGCCGGCAAGCTGGCCGACTCGGCCGTACAGGCCGACCCGACCCAGTATCGCACCCACGCCAAGGCGCTCTCCGAGATCGAGCCGATAGTCGAACGCTTTGGCGAGTTCAAGACCGTCCTCACCCAGATTGCGCAGGCGCAGGAACTGGCCAACGGCAGCGATGCCGACATGCGCGAACTGGCGCAGCAAGAACTGCGCGAGCTCGAGGCGCGCCGTGACACGCTCGAGGGCGAAATCAAGGTGCTGCTCCTGCCCAAGGACGTGAACGACGAGAAGAACGTCATGCTCGAGATCCGCGCCGGCACGGGCGGTGACGAGGCGGCGCTGTTCGCCGGTGAGCTCTTCCGCATGTATACCCGCTTCGCGGAGAACCAGGGCTGGCGGGTCGAGCTCCTGTCGATGAGCGAGACCGGCGTCGGCGGCCTCAAGGAAGCGATCGCGATGATCGAGGGGCGCCGCGTCTACAGCCAGCTGAAGTACGAGAGCGGCGTACACCGCGTGCAGCGCGTGCCTGCCACCGAGGCCAGCGGCCGCATCCACACGTCCACGGCGACCGTCGCCGTCCTGCCGGAAGCCGAGGAAGTGGACATCCAGATCGATCAGAAGGATCTGCGGATCGACACCTTCTGCTCGAGCGGCCCGGGTGGCCAGAGCGTGAACACGACCTACTCGGCGGTGCGCATCACCCACATCCCCACCGGGCTGGTCGTCAGCCAGCAGGACGAGAAGTCGCAGATCAAGAACAAGGCAAAGGCGCTGAAGGTGCTGCGCTCCCGTCTCTACGAGATGGAGAGACAGAAGCAGCAGGACGCGATCGCGAAGGACCGCCGCAGCCAGGTGGGAACGGGCGAACGCTCCGAGAAGATCCGCACCTACAACTTCCCTCAGAGCCGGATTACCGACCACCGGATCAACTTTACGACCCACCAGCTCGTGAACGTGTTGAACGGGGCGCTCAACGAGCTGATCGACCAGGTCGTCTCGCACTACCAGTCCGAGAAGCTGAAGGAAGCCACGACTGTTTAGCACTCCGTCGCTGGCTTCGTCGCTGCGGGACGTTGTCAGGGCAGCGCGCGCGCGTCTGGTTGCGTCGGGCATCGACCCAAACGAAGCCGCAATGGACGCCGCGCTCCTCGCCCGCCGCGTACTCGGGTGGGAGCTCGCCCGGTTCATTGCGCACGAAACCGAGGCGGCGCCCGCGGGATTCCTGCCGTCGTACGAATCGCTTCTTGCCCGGCGCGAGCGCCGCGAACCAGTGTCCAGCATCACCGGTCGGCGGGAGTTCTGGGGCCTCGAGTTCGAGGTCACGCGGGATGTCCTCGCGCCACGCCCCGAAACCGAGCTGATTCTCGAAGAAGCCATTGCCTGCACAACCCGATCGAGCCGGAACCCAAGGGGCTCGGCCGGGTTATTAGCGGCCTCCGGCCGCCAATCATCATGTCTTTTCCCCGACGTCGAAGACTTCGCGCATGAGGAACTGTTCCCGCCGGCACCGGGCGGCGCGGGCGCGGCGGTCGAACCTGTCCCGATTATCGTCGACGCCGGAACGGGCAGCGGCTGCCTTGCCGTATGCCTCGCACGCGAGTTTCCCTGGAGCAGGGTGATTGCCACGGACCTGTCGGCCCCGGCACTGGAAGTGGCGGCCCGCAACGCGCATCGCCACGGCGTCGCCGGGCGGATCGAGTTCGTCCGCACGTCGCTCCTCGACGGGGTGGCTTGCCCTGCGACGCTGATCGTCTCGAATCCGCCGTATGTTCCGACCGGGGACCTCCCCGCGCTCCCGCCAGAAGTGCGCGAGTGGGAGCCCACGGAGGCACTCGACGGCGGCGCGGACGGCCTCGACCTGGTCCGTGCGCTGCTCGAGTCGGCACCGCTGGTGCTCGCACCCGGCGGCTGGCTTATCATGGAGTTTGGCTACGGCCAGGAAGACGACGTGCGAGCATTGCTGCGAAGGTCCCCCCTGCACCTGGTTGGCATCAGGAAAGACCTGCAACAGATCCCGCGCACGCTGGTCGCGAGGTCCTGACATCATCAGACATCTTCCAGGGCTGAGATCGTCACAGTATGTCCACCACCTGTCTCTTCTGTCGCATCATCGCGGGTGAAATACCCGGGCGATTCCTGTACCAGGACGAGCGGTTCGTCGTGCTGCAGGACGTCAATCCCCAGGCGCCGCTGCACGCGCTCGTGATCCCGCGCAAGCACGTGGCGACGCTCAACGACCTGTTGCCGGAAGACGACGGGCTGGTGGGAGAGATGTTCAGGCGTGCGGCGATCGTGGCGCGCGAGCACGGTGTGGCCGACAGCGGATACCGCACGGTGTTCAACTGCAACCGGGAGGCAGGCCAGACGGTGTTCCACATCCACCTGCACCTGCTGGGAGGCCGCCCGCTGGCCTGGCCGCCAGGCTAGACTCTTCCAGGGAGCGCGGCCGGTGGCCCGCCGGCCGGCCCTACGGGCGTGTCAGCAGGTACCTTCCGCAGCGGTTCACCCGGTCGAGGACGAAGTCCACGACTCGGTAGCCGCGCGGGAGATACGTGGTGAAGATCTCGCGGGTCGCCTCTCGCCAGGCCCTGGCGAGCGGGAGACTGCGCTGCTGCATCTCCGTGAAGCCGACGGGGACGGTCACCGCCAGCCGCGCCGCGTCGAGCGACAGGTCGTGGCCGCCCGGCGCCAGCCACTCACCGCCCTCGCGAACGCGGTTCACCGGCCTCACATCGTTCTCGTCCCGCCGACCGGCGTCCCCGCGAGCCACCCCGTCCAACCGCTCCACGACACGGTCCGAGCGCAGCCACCACTCCGCGACGAGCCGGTCCGTCGGCGTGCCCCGGTGCAGGCCGCTGGTCGATTCCGGGTACGCGTCGAGGTGGTACTCGCGGGCGGTGGTCCCGAGTTTCGCGAAGTTGAAATGGGCGTTGAGCGCCTGGAGCGGATCGTAGGTCCACGCGATCAGGTCGAGGCCTGACGCCATCACCAGCCGACGCTGTTCGAGCTTGATCTGCCATCCCAGGCCTGTGTTGCGGTAGTCGCGGACGACACCGAGCATGTGCGACCACTGGAACGGCTTCCCGTCCCTGAGCCCCGGCAGCGCGTAGGCGAAGCCCACCATCCGCCCGCGATCGAAGGCTCCCGTCACGAGCCCCCCGATCCTGGCGGACACGAGCAACATCGTCACGGGCACGGAATCCTCGGTACTCTCGTAGCCCCAGATCTCCTGCTCGAGCGCAAACACCCGCCGAAACTCGTCGGCCGTTGTCAATGCCCGGAGTTCCATGCTCGCCTCCGCGCGTACCCGTGCCTACAGCAGGGCCGGCAATTCGGAGAGGGTTGAGATGACTGGCACGCCGTGGGATCCCACCTCGCCGAGTTCGTCAACGCCAAGAGGGCCCCGCGCCGAGCGCCGAAGCAGCACGCCTCGCATGCCGATGGTTCTGGCGCCCTCGATATCGTGCCTGTAGCTGTCGCCCACCATCACCGCTTCCTCAGGCGCCACGGCGAGCAACCGGAGCGCGGTGCGGAAGATGGAGGGGTGCGGCTTGTTATAACCGTGCTCGCTCGATGAGACGGCCGCCGAGACCAGCTCATCGAGCTCGAAGTGGCTCTGGAACGACTCGAGCGAGCGGTGGGTGTTCGAGATCAGCCCGATCAGGAACCCGCGGGCCCGAAGCGTTCGCAGTGCCGGAAGCGCATCTTCGTAGAGCGAAAAATGGTGGCACGCCGCCCACTCCCGGTAGATCTCCGCCGCGCACGTATCAATCGCGGCCCCCGCCCCACCCATCCGCTCGATGATGTGGCGGATGTAGCGGATGAAGAACTGCGCGTCGTAGGCGTGGTCCTCGGATTCGTCCAGCAGGGCCGACGCGCTGGCCACGGCTGCCTGGAACGTCCGAGGATCGCAGTTCCCGATGCCATGCTTCGCGCAGAAGTGGCGATACCCCTCGCCCTGGAACACCGGCCCGGGGTAGATCAGGGTGAAGTCCACGTCGAAGAACACCGCACGAATCACGGGACCCTTCTCTGTCTCTTGCGACCTTGCGATCTCGGCCTCTTGCGATCTCGATCTGACGATCCCGGATTCCCGGATTTCCAGATGCCCGGTTCGCAAGACCGCAAGATCCTACGACGCTCCATAGGGCCCTGCGATGGTAATCGTCGCCCGCTCTGGCACGAGGAACCGTCGCGCGAGTTCGTTCACCTGCTCCAGGGTGACCTCGTTCAGCAATCCCGGCAGCCGGACATCGTGGTCCATCCCCAGGCCGAACTGCTCGCACGACTGGAGGAATGTCGCGATGCCGGCGTTCGTCTCGAGGGTTCGCGGCATCGACCCGATGAGGTATCGCCTGGACGCCGCCAATTCCTCGGCGGTCACACCATCGGCCGCCATCCGGCGGACTTCTTCGTCGATCGACGCGATGGCCCGATCGACATTGGCCGGGCTGACGCCCGCGCGGATGACGAGCGGCGCCTGCCCCACGTTCGGGTCGAAGGCGCTGAAGACGTAGTACGCCATCCCCTGCCGCTCGCGGATGCTGTCCCCCAGGCGGCCTCCCAGCGCGTACTGCCCGAGCACGTTGTTCAGCAGGGAGAAGGCGTAGTACGACGGGTCGAGGCGGGAGATGGTGTTGAACCCGTAGGCAATATCGGCCTGCGCCTTGTTCATCATCGGGAACACGGCCGTCCGGCGTTCCTCCACCCGCGCCGGCGACGGTACCAGCAACGGGCTGGCCGGGTACCCGCGCCAGTCGCCGAACACCTTGCCCGACTCATCGACTGCCCGTGCCGCATCGAGGTCGCCCACGCAGACGACGAGCAGCTCGGACGGGGTGAAGCGATCGTGGTGGGCGCGCGACAGGACCCGGCGGTCGATCTGGTCCACCGTCTCGATCGTCCCCTTCATGCGCCGGCCGTACGGATGTCCGTTCGGGTAGAGCAGCGCCAACTCTTCCTCGACCGCAACCATTGCCGGGTTGTCCTGGTCCTGCCGGATGCTGGTGATGATCTCCCCGCGCCGAGTGGCGATCTCGCTCTCGGGCAGGCTCGGGTTCCGGACGACGTCGGCGATCAACGCGATCATCGTCCCGAAATCCTCGGCGAGGCAGGTGCAGGAAACGACAAGCGTGTGGCGCGTCGCCGCGACGTTGAGCGAGACGCCGCGGCTGTCGAGCAATTCCGCAATCTCGTCGCCGCTCCGCGACTCGGTGCCGCGGTCGATGACGTGCGACAGGAAGTGAGCCACGCCGGGGACGTCCCTTGGATCGGTCGCCGTGCCCGCCGGTACCGACACGGCAATGGTGACGGCCGGCGTCGCGCCAGATTCCTTGGCGATCACCAGCGCGCCGTTCTCGAGACGCTTGCGGATGGGCGAGAGCCCCTGCTGCACGTCGATCGTCATGTCTCCCCTCGTCCAAGCCGCGCCGGGGCGGCCGCCACGCCTGTCACCCGACCGCTCGCAATTTCTTTTCCCCGATGTCGAAGACCTCGCGCACAAGGGACTCACTACCAGGCACTGACCGGGCCGCCGGAACTGGCTGCATCCGCTGGCAGGTGGTCGCCCTCTCTGATCGGCACCGGCTTGAACCAGCCGACCGTGCGGTTGGCCGGGCGGAGGATCCTGGTGGCGGCCTCAGCCACCTGATCTTTCGTCACCTGCTGAATGCGATCGCCGACCGACAGGAAGAGATCCACCGACGCGATCGTCTCGAAGAA
>JANYLG010000147.1 GCA_025363775.1 Acidobacteriota bacterium
GCTACGGCGGGGCAAGCCCGCCACGCGCCTACTGGGCTACGGCGGGGCAAGCCCGCCGTCGCGCCCGTTGGGCTACGGCGGGGCAAGCCCGCCGTCGCGCCTACTGGGCTACGGCGGGGCAAGCCCGCCGTCGCGCCTACTGGGCTACGGCGGGGCAAGCCCGCCACGCGCCTACTGGGCTACGGCGGGGCAAGCCCGCCGTCGCGCCCGTTGGGCTACGGCGGGGCAAGCCACATCGCGCCAGGTCAGGCGCATCCCGTCCAGCGAACCACGGGCGTCTTGGTGTCAGTTGCTAGTTGTTTAGACGAGACACGAGAAGAGACGGGATGCTTGAAACCGACAACGGGAGGCGATAACATCGCACCATGAAGACAGTCCGATATGTGTACTGGCAGCATGAGGATATGTGGCTGGGGTACGTCGAGGACTTTCCGGACTACATGACACAGGGTGAAACCCGGGAGGAGCTTCAGGAAAACCTGAAGGACATCTACGACGATCTCACCGGAGGAAGGATCCCTGGTGCCCGTCGTGTGGCGGAACTCCAGATCGCATGAAGCGGCTCGACCTCATCCGGCAGATCGAAGAGAACGGATGCGTCTTCATCCGCCACGGCACCAGGCACGACTGGTATCAGAACCCGCAAAACGGTGCCTGTCAGCCCATTCCTCGCCACCGCGAGATCAAAGACCATCTTGCCCGCCACATTCTCCGGAAACTGAAAGACTGACACGATCGGGTCCTGCCCACCCGTCTCTTCCCCTGATTATCGGGGCATGAGAGCATTCGTGGCGCGGTTAACCGATCGGACCCTGCGTGCGTATCACCGGCAGAAGGAGTAACTGCCGAACAACTGGTACTGCCCGACATGGGTCCGTAGCCCCGCTGCTGGCGCTGGCCGTGGCTCGGAGGAAGGACGAACACGGTGAAGGGCGACTGCGTGCGTGCAGCCGACGTGCTCGCGGAGATGACCGCCGCGCCTGTGCCTGTACTCTCCGACGCGGACCTGACGTGCACGTCAGCGCGTGCGAATCGTGCCGCGACCTGGTCGCCGTGGTAAACGCGCCTGGCCTTGCCGTGTAGGGGCGACCGGCCGGCCGCCCCTGCCTCGCCCTTCTACTTTCCGCGATACGGGACCCCGTTCGTGATCCAGTCCGCCGCCGCCTCGCCCTTCAGGTAATGGTCGAAGTACTCCTTCATCTTGATCGAGTAGTCCAGCTTGTTCGGGTACTTCCGCAGGTGGTGCGGCTCGCCCCGATACTGCAGGAAGATGCAGTCCTTCCCCAGCCGGCGCAACGCCAGGTACAGCTCGATCGACTGGTACCACGGCACGGCACCGTCGTCGTCTCCGTGCTCGATGAGCAGCGGCGTCTTGATCCGGTCTGCGAAGAACAGCGCCGAGTTCTCGATGAACAGGTCGCGCTTCTCCCAGAGCGATCCGCCGATGCGGCTCTGCTGCTTCTCGTATTGCATCAGCCGCGCCACGCCCGACTCCCAGCGGATCCCGCCGTACGCGCTCGTCATGTTCGCCACCGGCGCGCCGGTCACCGCCGCGGCGAACATGTCGGTCTGCGTCACCAGGTACGCGGTGCCATAGCCGCCCCACGAGTGCCCGTGCAGGCCCAGTTTCTTCGGGTCGGCCACGCCCATCTCCACGAGTCTCTGCACGCCGGGCACCAGGCACTCGAGCATCGACTGGCCCGGATGCCCCTCCGTGAAGACAATGTCGGGCAGGAAGATCGCGTAGCCCGCGCCCGCGTACATCGCGAACGACGGGCGGTGATTCACCACCGGTTCGTTGAACTCGTAGAGACGCTGCGACTGGCGCTCGTAAAAATAGGTGATGACTGGGTAGCGCTGGCCGGGCACGTAGTTCGCCGGCTTGATCAGGACGCCCTGCAGAGCCACGCCCTTCTGGCTCTTGTACTCGACGAGCTCCGCCGTGCCCCAGGCGTAGCCGGCGATCTGCGGGTTGGCATCCGAGACCTTCCTGGGCTGCTTGAACGACAGGTCGCCGACCCACACGTCCGGGAACTCGCGGTAGTCCTCGCGTGAGAACAGCAGCGCGTCGGCTTTCTTTGCCTTGCCGATGAACTTGAACAGCTTCTTCTCATCCATCCGCACGTCAACGCCTGGCTTCGCGAACGACGCCGTGTAGAAACCCCAGTTCTTGTCCTTGTTGTGATACGCCGTGAGCAGCAGCGGTTCGCGGCTGTTGATCGACCGGGATTCAGGATCGAGGTTCACAACACGGAACGTGATCTGCCCGGCGCACCCGGCCTTTCCGGTCAGGTTGATCGCCGGCCCGCCCGTCGTCGGAGCCTGCCAGATGTCGTAGTGGTCGTAGACCAGAAGGCTTGCTCCCTGATCAACCCATCCCCCCAGACCGTAGGCGGGCGGTGTGCCGGGCGTGTCGTGCTCCTCGTCGCTCAACGAAACGCCAAGCGTCGTCGTCAGCGATCGGGTCGTTCCGGCGGTGGTGTCGTAGAGCCGCCAGTGCTTGTCTTCGAAGAAGGCCACCCACCTGCCGTCGGGTGAGAACGAGGGCTGTCCCGACAGGCGCCTGGCCACCGGGGTCTTCACGCCAGACTGGAGATCGACGATGTAGGCGTCGCGGTGGGCGTCGTCCCACGTCGTCTGCTTCTGGTAGGGCACATCGGACGTTCCCAGCGCGACGCGGGCGTTCTCGGGAATTGCCACCTCAGGCATGTCGAGTGTGGCCAACTGCACCACCTTGCCGGTGTCCATGTGCAGCACCGCCCTGTAGGTCCGGTCCTTCTCCCGGTCCCACATCAGCTTCTGCTGCGGGACAATGCGCGGGTCGTTCGAGTGCCACACGTCGCCTTCGACTTTCGACAGGATCTGATCGAAGTCGTAGGGATCCGCAGCCGCGTCCTTGGCGGCCTTCTCGGTCTTCTCATCGCCAGCGGCGACTCCGCCGGCCTGCAGCGCCTTGAAGCCGAAGAACAGGCGCTTGCCGTCCTTGCTCCAGGTCAGGTCGTTCTTGATCGGGAGCGACCATCCCTTCGGCGCCTGCTCGGACGAGGCCACCTGTCGGGCCTGCCGTGTTGCCGCGTCCCACACGGAGAGCGTGGCGGATCCGGCCGGCTTCTCCACGCCGGACAGGAACGCCAGCATGACGCCGTCCTTCGACCACGTCAGCGATTCGTACTTGCCCTTGTCGCCCTGCGCCGCGACACCCGGCGCCAACGCCGGTTCGCCGAGCGCCTTCAGGAACACCCCGTTCCCCTTGCCCTCGATACCCGACACGACAAACGCCACGTGCTTCGACGTCGGGTCGAACGCGAAGGCGCCGACCAGGCCAATCTCCTGGTCCGTGCCCGCCGCGACATCCCGCAGCTTCAGCGTGCCGCCCGGCTTTGCCTCATCCTTCTTCGCCGCTGCCCCGGCCTGGGCCGGCGCAGAGGTGACAGCCGCCTTGTCGTCCTTCTTCGGCTCGGCGGCGGGCAGCAGGTAGGCCAGCCACTTCGAGTCGTCTGAGAACGCGAACTTCTCCACGTTCTCGAACGTCGAGACGGTCCCCGTCGTGACGTCCACGATCGCCATGCCCGGTTTCGCCTTGTCCTTCCCCGTCTTCTCGCTCGCGGCAAACGGGACCTTCACCACCATCGCGACGAACCTGCCGTTCTTCGAGATGACGGGCGATCCGCCAAGCAAGACCTTGATGGTCTTCCCAGTGGCGAGGACGTGCACCACGGCTTCGCCGTCCCCCCGGTCCGGCTGCAGCCCGTAGGCCACGACCTTCCCATCGTCGGAAATGACCGGCCCGCCAATCGCCCTGAACTTCATCAGGTCGGCAAACGTGAGCGTCTTCGTGCCGGGTGCGGCGGCGGCAATCGCCACGGCCAACACCAGGTACAGGCCGGCAAGCGAGGCGAGCCTTCGCGTCTGGTTCGCAAACATGTTCTCAATCCTTCGGTGGGAACGTGATGTCAGGGGGACCGCCGGTGTACAGGGCCTCCGGCGGGCCGATCATACCGCAATCGAGGGTGGGAGGCGCCGAGGGAATGTCGCATAATAGCGGCAGGCCCTGATGCGACCTCTCCCGTTGCGCCTCATCGTTGCGTTCCTCCTCGCCGGCATGGCCCAAGGATTACCCGGCGTCCTGGACGCGGTGGGGCCAGGCGCCCCGCGGGCCGGGGCAGCGGCCGCGCCGCAGGCGGTTGTCGCGCCGGGTGCTCCCTCGCTCCCGTTTCCCGAGTGGCTTGCACAACTCCGGAAGGATGCGCTCGAAAAAGGCATCAGCGCGCGGACCGTGGAACTCGCGCTGTCGGATGTGGAACAGATTCCGGTGGTCGTCCAGCGGGACCGGACGCAGGCCGAGCGCACGCTGTCGCTCGACCAGTACCTGAAGCGACGACTGGGCAGGAAGACCGTCAGTATGGCCCGCGAGATGGCGAAACGCCATGCCAGCCTGCTCGCCAAGATCTCCGCGCACTACAACATCCCGTCCGAGATCATCGTCGCCATCTGGGGCCTCGAGTCGAACTTCGGCCGGTTCAGCGGTGTGCGGCCCATCATTGCGTCGCTGGCGACGCTGGCCTACGACAACCGCCGGGCGGCGATGTTCAGGGCCGAGCTGTTCAACGCGCTGCGAATACTGGACCGGGGCGATATCGACCTGGCGCGGATGAAGGGCTCGTGGGCCGGCGCGATGGGCCAGCCGCAGTTCATGCCGTCGACCTACCTCGAGTTTGCCGAGGATTTCGACCGGGATGGGAAACGCGACATCTGGGGAACCGAGGCCGACGTCTTCGCGTCCATCGCAAACTACCTGAAGCAGCACGGCTGGACCGCTGGGAGGGGGTGGGGCCGCGCCGTCAAGCTGCCAAAGGGCGCCGACGAGAAGATCGCAGCGGCACTGCCGCCGCGTGGCGCGGGGTGCGAGGCGGTGCGGCAGATGAGCGAGGCCGCCAGTCTCTCACGCTGGCACGCCCTCGGTGTGCGCCCCGCCGCCGGCCGGCCGCTGCCGAAGTCGGATGTGACCGCGTCGCTCGTGCGGGCAGGCTCGCGCAGTTTCCTCGTCTTCGACAACTACGGTGTCCTGCTTCAGTACAACTGCGCCCACGCCTACGCGCTGGCAGTCGCCTTGCTCGCCGACCAGATCCCCGCCGCCCGTCCACCAAAGAAGCACTGACTCAATCCGTCCCCGACTCGTCATCGTCCGTCCCCGACCCTTCCTCGTCCGCTCCGACCCTTCCTCGTCCGCTCCGACCCTTCCTCGTCCGCTCCGACTCCTCCTCGTCCGCTCCGACTCCTCATCGTCCGCTCCGACTCCTCATCGTCCGTTCCGACCCTTCTGCGTCAGTTCCGACTCCTCCTCGTCCGTCCCCGACTCCTCATCGTCCGTCCCGACTCGTCATCGTCCGTTCCGACTCCTCCTCGTCCGCTCCGACTCCTCATCGTCCGCTCCGACCCTTCATCGTCCGTGCCGACTCTTCATCGTCAGTTCCGACTCCTCATCGTCCGCTCCGACCCTTCATCGTCCGTCCCGACTCTTCGTCGTCCGTGCCGACTCTTCATCGTCCGTTCCGACTCCTCATCGTCCATCCCCGACTCTTCATCGTCAGTTCCTACACCGCACCGTAGAACGTTTCGATCGGCACCCTCACGCGGGCGCGCACGAAGTTGGCCAGCCGGTCCAGCTCATCGTCGGCCAACGCCGCGACCGTGGACTCGGCCGGCTTGCGGGCGATCGTGTGGAGCTGCAACCCCTTGATCTGCCCGCCTGCCGCCAGTATCTCGTTCACGCGATCGCAATAGGCCGCAACCTCGCGATCGGGAATTGCCTCGCCGTGTGCGCGCATGAACAGCGTCTGGATCACGACCGGCCGGCGACGGGCCGCGTCAAGGATGCTCTCCCGCACCTGCTCGATTGAGACGTTCGGGCGGTCGATCAGTTGGAGATACTCGTCGGTGCCGGCGTCCAGCTTGGCCCAGATCTCGCCGTTGTTCTGATCGAGCACGGCCAGACCCTCGCGCACGGCGGGCTTCGCCAAATACGCCGCGTTGGTGATCAGCACGATCTTCGTCGCGTCCAGGCCGAAGCGCGTCCGGGCGGCCGCCGCGATCTCGACCGCTTCCTTGAATCGCGGATACGTGGTGGGCTCGCCGTCCCCGGAGAACGCAATGTCCCGCACCTGGCGTTCGCCCATCGGAATCGCGTTGAGCGGCGGCGCCGAGTACAGTGAGCCGTCCGCCGCAGCCTGCAGGACGGCATCCAGCTCGAGCGCGAGACGTTCGAGCTCGACCTTCCGCACGCGCGGCGGAACCAGCCGGTCCACCTGGCAGTAGACGCAATTGAAGTTGCACTCCTTGCCGGGGTTCAGGTTGATCCCGATCGACACGCCGTGGCTGCGTCTCGACACGACCGCGTAGACGAACAGGTTGTCGGCCCATCGTCGTTCGTGCCGCTGATACGCCTCGCGCAGGGCGGGATTGGATTCTGCCATGGATACGATCATACGACAGCGCCGCCACTACCGGGTTGCCGGTATGCTGTACACCCTGAGCTTACTCAGGTAGCGCATCGCAGAGGTCCAATCGTGCCGGTCGACGGCGGCGACGGGCGGCCTGGAGGTGCGCAACCCCACTGAGTCGAAGGGTAGAGAAGGAGAACACCATGAAGCGACGACCGTTCGGGAAGACTGGTTTAGAGATCTCTCCAATCGGCCTCGGGTCCTGGGCCATCGGCGGCGGCGACTACGCGTTCGGCTGGGGCGCGCAGGATGATGCCGAGTCGATCGCGGCGATCGAGCGCGCCGTGGACCTCGGGATCAACTGGGTGGATACCGCCCCGGTCTACGGCCTGGGCCGCTCCGAGGAGGTCGTGGGCCGGGCGCTGAGGCACCTCGGCTCGCGACGGCCGCTGGTCTTCACCAAGTGCAGCCTGGTCTGGCCTGAGGGGAAGCGCGACATCCATCACAATCTTGAAGCCGCGTCGATTCGCCGGGAAGTCGAGGACAGCCTCCGCCGGCTGGGTGTGGAGACGATCGACCTGATGCAGGTCCATTGGCCCCGTTTCTTCGACGCGCCGACCGCCGGCAGCATCGAGGAGGGATGGACGGAGCTGGCCGCGTTGAAGAAGGAGGGGAAGGTTCGCCACATCGGCGTCTCGAACTTCAAGGTCGAGGACATGGAGCGGGCATCGGCCATTGCGCCGGTCGAAACGCTGCAGCCGCCGTACTCGCTGCTCCGGCGCGGAATCGAGGCCGAAACGCTCCCCTACTGCCTTTCCCATCAGACCGGCGTCATCGTCTACTCGCCGATGCAAGCGGGGTTGCTGAGCGGCAAGATGACGGCCGCGCGTATCGCGGCATTCCCGGACGACGACTGGCGGAGGCGCACGCCCGAGTTCCTGGAACCGCGTCTGTCGAAGAACATGGCGTTGGTCGAGGGACTGCGCCAGGCGGGCGCGCGTCACGGCAAGTCGCCGGGTGAAGTGGCGGTCGCGTGGGTGTTGCGCAACCCCGCGGTCACCGCCGCGATCGTCGGGTTCCGGCGGCCGCAGCAGGTGGATGAAATGGTGGGCGCCGCCGACCTGCAGCTGACCGACGCGGATGTCCACGAGATCGAGGCCGCGGTTCCCAAGCCGCAGTAGGGGCGGTGGGGCGACCGGCCGGTCGCCCCTGCACCTCACCGCAAAATCGTCGCCTTCACCTCGACGCTCTGCTTCCGTTCCACGTTGTCCACGTAATCGTTCGACTGGCCAACGATGATCGCCTTCCCGCTGTCGAGCACCAGCGACAGGGTCTGCGTGAACGTCGGGAATGAAGGCGGCCGTCCGCCGGCATCCGACGTCTTTTCGTCGATCGTGCTGAACTCGACGCTGAGCTCCATCTTGGCCTTGTTCCCCAGGATGAAAACGCGGCTGGCGTCAACGTTCAAGCCGACGGAGCGGTAGCTGAACGACGTCATCGGCGCCGCCGGGGCCGATGACGCACCGTCGCCCTTCGAGGCAGCGGCGACCGGGGTGAACGTCGTCGACACAACGGCCACCTGGTTCCCGGCGCGCAGCGATCCCCTTCCCTGATCGGCCACGGTCAGGACTGCCGACCGGCGGACTGGCGACCCGTTGCCGACCTGGTAGGTGATCGTCACCTCGATCCTGACGTTGGCCGCTTCCGTTTCAGCGGATGACTTCGCCGAGGGAGCCGGCTCGGGCCGTGGCTGTGGGACCTCGGGCCTCGCCGGCGTCGGCGCCACCACCGTCGGCCGCGCCTGCGGCGGGATGGCGGCCTTCACGGTCTGCGGTGATTCCTGGGCCGCCACCTGCGCAACGGAGATCTGCAGGACGATGGCACACGCGACGGCGAGACTCAGGGCCAATCGGCGTTTCATGGACGGACTCCTCCTGTCTTGCCGGGATCTGGCCGACCCCGGGAAATGTCTTCGGTCGAGAGCGTGCTGACCGGGGTGGCCAGCGTTGAAACGGGCGGCGCGTCAACGATTGGCACCGCGACAATCGATGGAATCACGATGGGGCGCGGAGGCGGCATCGGCGCGATCGGGTCGCCCAGATCGCCCGCGGGAGCGCCGGGGAGAGACGGTTCGAGATCGTTGTCGCCGGCGATGATGGTGTCGGCGGTGTCGGCGGCCACGGTCGCAGGACGGCTCAATTCGTCCGTGGCGAGCCAGGACGATGCAAAGATACGATTTTCGCCGGAGAGGGCTCGGCGTTCACGTCGGGTCATGGCCACAGCGGCCGGCGACGGGGCGGGCGGAACAGTGGTCGCGCTGGCCATCGTCCCATCCAACGCGGGGGCTGGACTCGTGGTCGTCGTCTTGGCCGGCGGAACGCTCACATTGCCGGCGGTCGTGCGGACCGGCGGGGCGCCAGCCCTGCTCAGTTGCGTGTCCACCTGCCGCCACGTGATCGCGACGCCGATGATCAGAAGGATTGCCCCGGCCACGGGCAGCAGCGCTGGACGGAAGACGAAGAACCGCGGGGCGGGCGGTTCTGACACTGGGTTATCCAGCCGGGCGAGCACCTGCGAGCGCAGATCGACAAGACGGACGCGCCGCGTCGCCTCGATCGCCTCGTCGATTGCGCGATCGAGCGCGTCACCCGACCGCCGCGCGTCGTCCTGCCGTGGTGTGGCTGTCATATCCCCGCTCCGCTCACAAACAATCCGGCTTGCGACCTGCGCTTGCGACCTGCGGCTTGCCACCTGCGGCTTGCGACCTGGCGGGCGCAAACCCTCTGACTCCAACCAGTGTTCCCATCACTCAGCGTGGCGTGAAGTGCCAACGGCCCCCTGAATCCTGCGGCTGACCAGCTTCTTCTTCAGCAGCCGCCGGCCTTCCATCGCGCGCCACTTGGCGGTGCCCGTCGGGATGCCGAGCACCTGCCCAATCTCGTCGAACGTCTGCTCCCCGGATGCCGACAGCATCAGCACCTCGCGATACTTCGCCGGCAGCTTCATCAGGAGCCGTCGAACTTCTCTCCGCGACTCCTCGGCGATCAGCGTCTCCTCGTGCGACGGCTGATCCGACCGCAGCTCGAAGCCGTCTGCGCCGTCGGGGACGATGAAGCGACGCAGCCACGCCCCGACGCGGCGCCGCTTGTCCATCGCCCGGTTCCACGTGATGGTGAGAAGCCAGGTCTTGAAGCTCGCGTCGCCGCGAAAGCTCTCCAGCTTCAGGAACGCGGAGACCATCGCGTCCTGGGCCACATCTTCCGCGTCCTCGCGCGACCGCAGCGCCACGAGCGCGGTACGGAACACGACCTGCTGGTACCGTTCGACAAGATTGCCGAACGCCGCGCGGTCGCCGTTCCGGGCCAGCTCGATGAGCTCGGCATCGCTCACACAGGCAGTAGACCGGGGTGGGGTACCCACGGTTGGGAATTATGCCGCAAGCCGCGGGCGGGAAGGCGGGCTTGCCACGCCGAAGCCCGAAGGGCAGCTTGCCACGCCGAAGCCCGAAGGGCAGCTTGCCACGCCGAAGCCCGAAGGGCAGCTTGCCTCGCCGAAGCCCGAAGGGCAGCTTGCCACGCCGAAGCCCGAAGGGCGAAGGAGGGAAGGAGGGAAGGAGGGAAGGAGGGAAGGGCGGGAGAGGCGGCCTGCCCTGAGCGAGCGGACCGAGTCGAAGGGGAAGGCGGGGGACGGGGGGGCCAGGTGTTCGGGGCCGCGAGCCGCCAGCCGGTGACGCTGGACGGACGGGAGCGCGGCGAAGTACACTAGCGGTTCTGTGCGATGAGATCGCATTGGTGTAGGGCGGGGCTTCAGCCCCGCCGTCTCACCGCCAGCCGAGCGGGGGCGGGTCGCACCGCGGCCCGGATCCTGTGCAATGCCAGCCTGTGAACCGCGTCAGGGCCGGAAGGCAGCAGCGCTCAACAGTGTCTGTCATGTGCCGCAGGGCCATCCGGGTCGCGGTGGGGTCCGTCGCCGCTCGAATCGTATAGGCTCGTGTTGTGAACCGTGCAGGCGGAAGGCGGGGGGCGGAGGGCGGTGTGACACGGCCGCCAGCCGCAAGCCGTCAGCCGATCTCTGAATCCTGTCCATGTCCTACCAGGTGCTCGCCCGCAAGTGGCGCCCCCAGCGCTTCGATGATGTCGTCGGCCAGGGCGGCGTCACGCGAACGCTGATCAACGCGATTGGCAGTGGCCGCCTCGCCCAGGCGTTTGTGTTCGCCGGGCCGCGCGGCGTCGGCAAGACCACCACCGCCCGCATCTTCGCGCGCGCGCTCAATTGCCAGAGCGGGCCGACCGCCAACCCGTGCGGCACGTGCGACGCGTGCCTGGAGATTGCCGCCGGGCGCGATATGGATGTCCTCGAGATCGACGCTGCCACTCACACGCAGGTGGAGAAGGTCCGCGATGTCATCATCTCGGGCCTGTCGATTCCACCGGTCCGCGACCGCTACAAGATCTTCATCATCGACGAAGTCCACCAGCTCTCCGGCCACTCGTTCAACGCGCTCCTGAAGTCGATCGAGGAACCGCCGCCGTACGTCGTCTTCATGATGGCGACGACGGAGTTGCAGAAGATCCCGGAGACGATTCTCTCCAGGTCGCAGGTGCACGAGTTCCGGACGATTTCCGAGCGGGCGATCACCGCGCAGTTGAAGAAGATCGCGCTGGCCGAGCAGTTCGACGTGAGCGAAGAGGCGCTGATGCTGGTGGCGCGGGCGGCCGACGGCAGCATGCGCGACGGCCTCACCGCGTTCGACCAGGTGCTGGCGTTCGCCGGTTCGACCGTGTCCGCGCAGGACGTGTCCTCGGTGCTGGGCTTGGTCGGCCGCGATCTGCTGCTGGACATCCTCACCGCGGTGGCGGACGAGCAGGCCCCGGCGGCATTCGAGTTGGCGGGGCGCGCCATCGACAGCGGCTACGACCTCCGCCTCCTGTGCCGGGAATTATCGCGCCTCGTTCGCGACCTGATGCTCATCTGCGTGGACCCGACGCGCCTGAACGATCCCGAGGTGGCGCCGGCCGGCGAGCGGGATCGGATCAGCGCGCTGGGCAAGCAGTTCTCGCGCGAGGACCTCCTTCGCTCGTTCGACCTGATTGCCCGCGCAGAAATCGATCTGCGCGCCGCGGCCGAACCGAGGTACCACCTCGAGATGGCGTTCCTCAAGTGGATTCATCTGAGGAAGCTTGCGCCGCTCGCCGAACTGATCGAGCAGCTGCAGCAGGGCGGCGGGCTGCCGGCCGCCGGGCGAACCGGTTCGTCCGTTTCCCCGGGAGGATCTGCCGGTCCGGGCGGACCCTCGTCGTCCGTCGTTCGCCGGAGCTTCCCCGCGCGGCTGGCCGTGGCTCCGCCGTCGCGGCGCCCGGTTCGCCCCGAGCCTGCGCCCACGCCTGCGCCCACGGCTGCGCCAGCCTCTGAGCCAGCGAAGCCTGTTCGTCCGGCGGTCTCACGCCCGCAGCCGGCACCTCCGCCAGATCCGGAGTTCGAGGCGGACGCCGACGAGGCGTTCGATGATCCGATCGAGATCGAGTCCGCGTCGGCGACGACACGACCCGGCGGCGCGGCGGCTGGGCCCGCCGATCCGTCGCCCGACGCGCTGGGCGGGTTGAAGGACGCCTTTCTCGCGGAAGTGCGGCGCGCGAATGTCAGCTTCTACCGCATGACGGTGGCGCAGGCGCACACGATCGAGGTGGACGGCGACCGGATCGTGTTCTCTTTCGCGCCGGCTCACAAGCTGCTGAAGGGCAATCTCGAGCAGAACCGCACGTGGCTCGAGCCGCTGGCCGCCCGCGTCAGCGGGCGCCACATGGCGGTCGTCGGCGCGATGGTGGATCCGGCCGCGGCGCAGCAGGCGCTGACGCGTGAACGCGCGAATGTGAAGAGCGCGGCGTCAGCCGGTCCCAGGGAGGACCTGAAGGGCGAAGCCGCCGCCGATCCCGGGATGAAGACGCTGCTCGAGCTGATACCGCTCGAGATCAAGGACGTGGAGCGGCTGTAGCGGACAGCGGCCAGCTGCCAGCTGAGAGCTACTCGAGGACTCGACTATGAACATCCAGCAGATGATGAAGCAGGCGCAGCAGATGCAGGACCGCCTGCAGAAGCAGATGGCCGAGCTGCGCGTCGAGGCTACCGCCGGCGGCGGCATGGTGACGGTGGTGATGAGCGGCAACAAGCAGGTGCTCTCCCTCGCTCTCGATCCAGAGGTCGTCTCGAAAGACGATGTCCAGATGTTGCAGGACCTGATCGTGGCGGCCGTCAACGACGCGCAGCGCAAGGTCGACGAGGCGATGTCGCAGCAGATGGGCGGCATGATGGGCGGCATGAAGATACCGGGGATGTTCCAACCTTGAGCGAACCCAAACCCCTCACTCGCCTGATCGAGGAGTTTCAGCGCCTGCCCGGCGTCGGCCGGAAGAGCGCGCAGCGCCTCGCGTTTCACATCCTGCGCACGCCTCGCGAGGACGCCGAGCGCCTGTGCGAGGCGGTTCGTGAGGTCAAGGACCGCGTCACCTACTGCTCGGTCTGCAACAGCATCACCGACGTCGATCCCTGCGCCTACTGCAGCGACGAGGGGCGGGATCGCCGCGTGATCTGCGTGGTCGAAGAGGCGCAGAACGTCGGCGTCATCGAGAGGACCCGCGACTTCAAGGGGGGCTACCACGTCCTCATGGGCGCGATCTCTCCGCTTCAGGGCATCGGCCCCGACGAGTTGAAGATCAAGGGGCTGCTCTCGCGCGTCGAGGGCGGCACCGTCGAGGAAGTGATCCTCGCGACCAATCCGAACGTCGAGGGCGAGGCGACGGCGATCTACCTGGCGCGCCTGCTCAAGCCGCTCGGCGTCCGCGTCACCCGCATCGCCATGGGCGTCCCGGTCGGCAGCGATCTCGAGTACGCCGACGAGGTGACGATGCACAAGGCGATGGAGGGAAGGCGGGAGGTGTAGGTAAACGATGCTGCCCACTGCATACCAACTTCCTGCCGGCGTGCTGCTCGTCGCCCTGGGACTGCTGTCCTGCTGTGCCGGCTACCGCCTGTTCCGCGCGGTCCTCACCACCTACGGTTTCGTGCTCGGGGCATTCTTTGCCAGCACCCTGGTGGCGCCAAGCGATACGATCGCCATGCTGGTGGCGGTCGGTGTGGGCGGCTTGATTGGCGCCCTGATTCTCTACGCGGGCTACTTTGTGGGTGTCGGCCTGGTGGGGGCGTGGTTTGGCGCGATGCTGGCGCACGCCGCGTGGATCCAGTGGCAGGGGAGCGAACCTGGCACCCTCGTGGTGCTGGCGTTCGCGGTGGCCGGCGCGGTGCTCGCGACCGGGCTCCAGCGTCAGATCATCATCATCTCGACGGCCTTCATTGGCGCGCAGCTTGCGGTTGCGGGCCTGGTGGCGTTCCTGTCGCGCGGGGCCGCGCGGCGTCCCGGCCTCGAAGACGTCTGGGTCGGGCACCTGGGGATTCCCGCAGTCGGCCGGCAGTGGACGTTCATTGGCTGGATCGCGCTCGGCGTGATCGGCACGATCGTGCAGTGGCGGTCCGGATCTTCTCGCGCGGCGCGCAAGCGCTGACGATTGTTTCGACCTCACGCGTTTCTGGCATCGTGTTCGGCCGTGAACGCTGGCGCGCCCCGGCGTGCGCCATCTGACCAAGCCGGTCAGCCTGCCGGCGCTGGACGCGGCGTTGCGCGTCGGAATGCTTGCGCGGGGCGGGACGCTCCGCTACAATCAATTGATCCGGGCACGTGCCGCCGCGCGCACCTCCCAGTGTTCCTCAGTAGCTCAATGGTAGAGCATCCGGCTGTTAACCGGAGGGTTACAGGTTCAAGTCCTGTCTGAGGAGCCAATCCTTCCAATCACTTACAGCCGCTGCAAAATCGACGAAAAGGCACTTTGCCTTCTTCTTGCCTTTTTCGCGCCACCATAGATCTGCGTTTGCCTGGCCCTTCCATTTCTTGGCGACATCCAAACGAGCGAAGTCGGCCGCAATCTCCAACCGGGATTCGTCGTGTCCTTCCGGCAAGCCTGCGTAACTCATTCGGCGCGGCCGATCACGCCGCAGCCGTGACGGCGAGCGTCTCCCGGTAGTTCCACGGCATCCACGCGGCGGGCGTGGCGGCAAGCGCGTCTCGGTGCTGTTGCAGCACGGTGAGATAGTCGAACGGATTGGCGCCCACCAATTCACTCGTGTGAATCAGACTCATAAACAGATCGCCGACGTGAGCGCCAGTGGGCGTTTGATAGAAGAGGGCGTTCTTCCGATGAAGAATGGCTTTCTTCAGCGCGCGTTCGCAAATGTTGTTGTCAAGTGGGGCGCGGGGGACGCGGAGGAAGAGCGTCAGCGGCGTCCAATGCTTCAGGATATGGGTGATGGCCTGGCCCAAGCCCGAGTTGGGCTCGATGCGGTGCGCGTCGATCTGGTCGGTGAGCCACGCGTGGAGATCCGCGAGCAACGGGCCGCTCCTGGCCTGATGGGCCGCGAGGCGATCGGCGGGTGTGAGGCCGGCCGTGCGCGCCTCCTCGTCACACCGATACACCTCGCGCAGCGTCTCCAGGATGTGTCGACATTCCGCGGGAAAGCTGGGCGTCACATCGACGACCTTCCGGCGCGCGTGCGCCAGGCAATGTCCGAGCACGACCTCAAGCGGTTTCGGCAGATTACGCGACAGCGCATCGCACATCTGAATCGGTGGGCCCAGATCGGCGGCGCGCTCGGCGAGCACGCGGGCGAGGTGTTCCCCCGCGTGTCGACGCCCCGTGAAGAAGAGCGCGAGGCGGTGTCCGTCGCGCAGCGACACCAGCCCGGAGGTGAAGACCCCGGTGCGCTCGCGCGGGATCGCCTCCGGGTCGGGATCGGCGTCGGGATCCTCCTCCCGTCCGCGCGCCTCCGGCGCCAAGGACCGGACCGTCATGGTCGTGTCGTCGTTGTGGATCACCTCGCCCTGGGCGGCCTGCCGAATCAGCTCGTCGAGGGCCGGCTGGAGGACGGCGGCGGTCTGCGCGACCATCTCCCATTGCGTCGAGGCGGGCAGCGGAATCTGCACGTTGGCTTGCAACCGTTCGAGCCGATGAAACGGGACGCCCACGCCGTACTTCAGCAGCGCGACCATGCTCGTCGAGGTGGCGTCATCTTTCTCCGCCCCCACGCCCGGCGGCGGGTCCGCCGTGAAGACCTCCCCGCACAAATTGCACCGCAGCTTCTCGAGCTGATAGACGGTGGCCGCCAGCGGGGCCTGCCCGATCAGCCGGACGAGGACCCCGGGGTCGCGCAGCATGTAGACTTTCCCCTTCGTACAGCCGGGACAGCGTTCCCCGTGATGGACCAAGGGATGCGCGACGTCGACGCGGGTGGCGCCGACATACGCGTCGGCCTTCTGGCGTCCGTGGCCGGCGGCGGGCCGTTCGCGGTCCGGGGGCGCGTCCGCTCCGGCGGTCGGCGCATCACCGGTCGGCGGCTCCGTCGACACGCCGGCCCGCGCCAGCACGTCGCGCGTCTTCTCCGTCGACGCGCCGAAGAGGATCTGGCGCAGCCGGGCGATCGTGACGGATTTGTCCTCGACCAGTTGCGCGACATAGCCCAGCGTGTGCAACGCCGCCTTGAGCGTCGCGTAGTCGTCGTCGCTGAGCGGCGCCTGCCGGGCCCGCTCCGCCAAGCGTTCGAGGTCGTCCATGTGCAGCTCGATGTGGGGAATCGTCTGCGCCATGTTAGCCCTCGGCGAGCCGTTGACGGAAGTCCGGGGTGAGCGGATAGCCCAGGACCTCTTTCACCGGCTGCGTGCGCGCCTGGGTCGGTGCGTTGTGGCCGCGGCCGGTGGTCAGCCCGAGCGCGATCCAATTGGCGGCGCGATAACACGTGCCGCGAAAGCGCGCCGGATCGACAAACGTCTCCAGGAAATAGATCGGATGCCCGTAGACCTGCTGCCAGTCGGCCGACAGGCGTGCCGCCATCTGGCCGAGCACATGCGACGCGAGATGCGGGACCGTGACCCACGGCAGGATCAGAAAGCGCGTGTTGTACGCGAGGAAGCGCAGTTGTCGTCGGCGCGTGTCGGGGGCCCACCCGAGGAAGCGGTCGCGCGGCCCGAGATGCCGCGGCGCCGAGGCCCACGTCACGCACGCCACCGGCCGGTCCGCCGCGAAGACCACGTACTTCAGATGCGCGCCGACCGGCTGCTGGTACCCGAGATAGTGATACTGCGCGAGGAGACTGTTGCACAGGCCCTCCTCCGGCGTGCGCCGGACCTGACGGATCGCGAGCGGGCGTAAGGCGCGCAGCGGGCCCGTGATCGGCGTGGTGTCGATCAGCACGGGCGGCGCATTCGTGCGCGGCCGCCACGGCTTGCGCGTGCCCCACTTCGGAGGCGGCAGCACCAGGTGGCCGCCCCGATGCAGCCACAGCAGCAAGCCGCGACAGATCGCATCGCACGGCGTCCCGTTCGGTTGCCGCCACTGCCACGCGTCACACACGGCCAGCGACAGCGCGCGGCGACTGAGGCCCGGCTGCGCCGCGATCCGGTCCCGCAGACCCGTGAGATCGGCCGTCGTGATCCGGCGCCCGCGATAGGTCAAGATGTCGTCCACGCACGCGAGCGTAGCAGACCTGCCGATAGAACGCAAGCAAGGCGCCGCGCCTACGCCGTGGGCAGGCGGCGCCAGAGCGGCGCCGCATCGGACGCCGTCGGATCGCCGCCCACGATCACGCGCTGCACTTGATGCGCGGCCAGCGCGGTCCCGGCGGTCGCGCTGGTCGGCCACCAGCGAAAGCGTCCCCGGGAGAGCCGCGTGTGCGCGAGCCAAAATCCCTGGCCGTCATAACACAGTAAACGCAAGGCGGTCTGTCGCCGATTCCGGAAGACAAACACGCAGCCGGAAAACGGATCCGCCGCGAGGACGTCGCGACACACGCGGGCCAGCCCGTCGATACCTTTACGGAAATCCTGCGCCTCCACCGCCACCAGGATCCGCATCTGCGGCGTCAACTGAATCACCCGGGGCGTCCCCACGTCGCCTGCACGAACGCCACCAGATCCGACGCGCGCAACCCCGACACCTCGAGACGAAGCCGGCGACCGCGGCGCCCGTCGACGGCGATGACACACGCACCCAGTCCCAGCGTGGCCGCCGGACCCCGTTCACCAAACGTCGGCCCCGCATCGGTCGCCGGCTGGCTCTTTGTTGCGACGCGACGCTTCAGCGCGGCGTAGTCGATCCCCAAGACCCGCGCCGTCGGCCCCACGCCGTGCTGTCGCGCCAACGCGACCGCCGCCGTCCACAGCATCGCGGGCATCGGCCCGCCCCGATACTTGCGCGTCTCGCGCCAGTCGGGGATGTGGGCCCGCAGCGGGTCGGCTGTGATCGTTAGGTCTGTCGAGATTTGTCGTGGCATCGATCCGTCCTTCTGGCTCTCGCGAGCCGACGGACCAACAGTAACAAAGACCGTCAGGTCAATTCACGCAGGCTTGCCGGAAGGACACGCCTTTCATCAGGGCGGCCATGGCGACAAGCAGTTTCATTCGCATTCAGTCCTCGAGTCTAAGACTTGTAACGCAAGCGATGGGCCAGATCGCCGCACGCAGCCGGAGACGATTTGAGACTGATTCCGCATCGGCCCGGCCGGAAGTCTACGAGAACGTAAAGGTGTCCGACGCTCGAGCCGGCCTCGGCCCGCACGGGGCTCGGGGCCCCTTTGGGCTGACAGCGGGCTGGGCTCCTATCCTTGGGTGGTGGCGGCCGCTGTTCCCGACGGCGGCGCGACAGTCATGCTTCTTGGTTCCGCGCTGCTAGGTCTCGGCCTGCTGCGCCGGAAGTTGCGCGGGTAGCGTCGTCCAGGATCGCGACGACAGAGGAGGGCCGGGACAATCCGGCCCCTGATTCCTGTTGCCG
>JANYLG010000188.1 GCA_025363775.1 Acidobacteriota bacterium
TCGTCGGTGCCGACCCAGATATGGGTCATGTCCTGATATGACGGCGCCACGGTGTAGATGACGCCGCGCGGCTGCGGTTTCGCGGCCGGATCGCCCAGGTACTTCCCGACACTCTTCGGGGTGTCCCACGTGGTGCGCGTCAGGTCCTGGCTGATCTGCCTCCAGTGCGCGCCGCCATCGGTGGTCTTCCAGAGCACGTTGTTCGCGAAGAACAGCGTGCGCTTGTCCACCTGGGAGAACACGACCGGCATCGTGCGCACCGAGCGGAATCCGGCCTGGCCGGTGCGGCCCGCCATCGGCCCAACGGTCGAGACCTGGCCGGTCCGGCGGTCGAACCTGGTCACACTGCGTCCGCCATAGACGATGTCGGGATCGAGCGGGTCGGGTGCGACGTACCCGTACTCATCCACGCCGACCGGCAGCCAGTCGCGATCGGAAATCGCGCCGTAGTTCCCGCGGCTCGAGATGCAGACCGATCCGTTCTCCTGCTGACCGCTGCACACACGGTAGGGGAACGCGTTGTCGGCGGTGACGTGGTACATCTGCGCCGTCGGCTGGTTGTACCAGGAACTCCACGTCTTGCCGCCGTTGAGCGTGACGACCGCACCCTGATCCACGGTCAGCAGCATGATGTCGGGGTTGTCCGGGTTGATCCAGCCGTTCTGGTAGTCCTCGCCGCCTGGCGCGCCCTTGTAAGGCTCCCACGTCTTGCCGCCATCGTTCGAGAACCACGACACGGTGCTCGCCATGATCAGGCGGTCCGCGTTTTTCGGGTCCGGCAACGGCATCGGGAGATCGCCGCCGCCGATTCGCCCGGATGGCCGGGTGTCGGTGGTGACACGGGTCCACGACTCGCCGGCATCGTCGCTGCGGAAGATGCCGGTCGCCCCGCGGTTCGCGCTGCTCCCGGGCTCCGCGGCGAACGCCACAACGGCAAACAGCCGCTTCGGGTTGGCGGGCGAGATCGCGAGGTTCGCCTGGACCACGGCCGGCAGCCCGTTGGTCAGCGGCTTCCACGTCGTCCCGCCGTCGGTTGACTTGAAGATCCCGCCGCTCGTGCCGGCCCAGACGGCGTTCTCCCACGGCCCCTGCCGCTCTTCCCAGAGCGTGGCGTAGACGGTGTCCGGGTTGGCGGGGTCGATGTCCACGTCGTTGCCGCCCGTGTTCTCGTCCTTGTAGAGGACCTTCTGGAACGTGCGGCCGCCGTCGGTGGACCTGAAGATCCCGCGCTCTTCGTTGGGGCCGTACGGATGGCCGAGCGCGGCCACGAATACGCGGTCCGCGTTGCGGGGGTCGATGTCGATTCGCGGGATCTGTTGCGCGTCACGAAGGCCGAGGCGAGTCCAGGTCAGGCCGCCATCGGTGGACTTGTAGACGCCGTCCCCTGTCGAGAGATCCGGCCGGTGCAGCCCTTCGCCGCTGCCAGCGTAGACGACGTTCGGATCCGACGGCGCAACCGCGAGCGAGCCAATCGAGCCGGTCGGCTGATCGTCGAAGATGGGCGTCCACGTGCGCCCGGCGTCGGTCGTCTTCCAGACGCCGCCGTTCACGGCGGCCATGAAGAACGTGTGCGGCTGGCTGCGATGCCCGGCGGCCGCCACGGTGCGGCTTCCGCGGTGCGGACCAATCGCGCGCCACTTCATGGCGGCAAGGAGCGAGGGGTTGATCGCGGGCGCCTCCTGGGCGGGAACCGACGCGAGCAACCCGGCGAACACCAGCCCGACGGCGAGAGCCAAGCGGCGGATGGACATGGCTGATCTCCTGGCGCTACTACTGCAGTCAGGATGGGGAGCCACAGGGACAGGAGGGGAGCAGGGCGACGGTGATGGCCCCGCGGAAGATCCCGTCGACAGGACCCGGCGCGCCGGACGTCCCTGTTGTTCACTCATCAGTGTTGATGGCGCCGCTTTCGGCCGCTGGCGGGCGACAGGTCGATCGACAGTGCGATCACGATGCCAACGACTGGCCACAGCGTCCACTCGCCGTGGAACCAGTGCTGCACCGCCGTGTACCACAGCAGCGTGGTCGGCAGGAACAAGAAGCCCAGGATCAGCCACAGCGCCGTGGTGAACACGCCGCGGAACCAGTGCGTGAGCAGCCATAGCAGGAAGACGACGAACCGTGGCGCCACGAGCGCGGCGACGACGAAGAGGCAAGGCATAGGCCCTCCATCGGACACGCCATCACGAGAGCGTGTCGCGTCCATTATCATCCGAAGCGCTGGCCCTCCGGCCCCCACGTCGTCCCGCCGGTGCCGGCCTCGTGCCCGAAGGAGGAGCTGCGTGTTCTCGACAGGCTCAACGCGGGCGCCGACACTCAGCGTTCGGTGCTTGTCGTGTACAACGATTGCAGCGTCGGCCAATCTACCGCGGCCAGCGCCTCTGGCGTGACTGGCGGCAGCATCCGCTGCGGAACGACGATCGGCTCTGTGGGGGGAACGGCCGCGCGTACGGGGATTCGGTAGGTGCGGCCCGCCAGAAGTTGCGAAATGCGCAGGCCGTTGGCCTGCATGATGGCCCGCGTGGAGGTCCCGTAGCGCGCGGCGAGGTGGCCCAGTGTCTGACCGGGCCGGACCACGTGCCGCACGGTGAATACGGGCGGGTTCATGATCCCGAGCTCGACCAGCAGCGGGTGGACCCTTCGCCCGAGTTCCTGAGCCACGGCGTTGTAGAAACGCACGTGGTAGTGAGTTCTGTGCCCGGACACGTGGCGAAGGACCGCGTCGCGCGAGCCCCTGGAGAACTGAAAGATCCGGTCGAGCCAGTCCTTGTCCTCACCAATGCTCAACGCGTACTTGTAGAGCAGTCGCTGGATTTGCGTGTCGAGCAGGATCGTCTCGACGTCGGTGCGCGTCAGCAGGGCGCGGACCAGGGCCCAGTTCCGCGGCAGGTCCATGTTGGCCGACGTGCCCGGCTCGAACCACGTGGCCTTGCCGCTCTTGAAGTAGAAGCCGAAATCGACGTCCCGCCCGGACTGGTGGGTTTGATGGCGTTTGAGCCGTCCGCCGGCACGGTCGCTGATGTCGCCGATGACGATGGACCACGTGTCGGCGAACAACTCGTGGACCGTGTCCACGGCGATCTGGATCGCCACAATCGTCTCCGATGTGCCCCACGAGTCGGCGCCTCGAGCGATGTCCCAGCGAGGTCCGGCCTCGAGCGCGACCGGGTTGACCAGGGCCCCGCTTCCCGGCGCGCCGATCGACAGCGAACCCAGTGAGCCGGAATCGGCTTCGATCCGCGCCATCAGCTCTTCGTCGCTCAACTCCAGCAGCGACGCCGGCCTGTCCGATGGGCGGGACGCGTCGTAGGCGTCCCCGGGCGCGGTCAGCGCCAGCGGAGACACGAACCCCGGGGTGGCACCCCAGGTGGGCGATGCCACGAGCCAGAGTCCGACGACGAGATCGAGGGGAGTCAGCATCGGTTCAACTGGAGCACTTTTTACCGAACAGCCTCCGCAAGTCAAGGGATTGTGAAAAAGGCCCGTGCAGCCCGCCGCCACGCGTCGGCTGATTCCATCCGAGATGGCTGTCAGCTCCGACTCGTCGCGGTCGTCAGCTACGGCCCACAGGCGGACAGAGACCGGCCATCGCGGGTGGATCACCCGGGTCTTGCCCCGCTGCCTCTCGTGCTCCAGTCGTGCTACGCTCCCGCAGCCGACGGCGTCGACTGTCACGCGGAGCAGATCGCGCTGGGGTGGAGCGGCGTCTCGGCGCACCCGAGCGGGTCGAGGGCAGCGGCGTCACGGTGCTCGTGTATGCAACCGCAGACGGGACGGTGGTGCGACTGGCGTTCGGCCCCGGCCTGCTCTGGGCGCGGGAGGTCTGCGGGGGCGCCGATCGCGAGTGGCGCTTGTGGCAGGAGGGTATTGGCCCAACAAGGTCTACAATCAGTGTCCTACACTGCGCTCAACGCAACACCTGGAGCCGGGGTCACCAGAACATGTCACAGTTGCCGCAGCCACCGGACCCGCTCGATCAACGCACGCGAGAGCCGCGCGAGGCCGATCTTCGCTACCGCGCCTTCTTCGACAACACGAGCGAAGGGATCTACCGCATCGACTTCACGTCGCCCATCCCCATCACCCTTCCCGACGATGAGCTGATCGATCAGTTGCGCCGGCATGCGGTGCTCGGCGAGGTGAACGAGGCGATGTCGAAGATGTACGGGTTGACACCCGGCGAGATCGTCGGTCAACCCGCCACCACGTTCGCCCCGGACTACGGGACGCGGCAACTGATGGCGATCAGGGCGCCGGGCCACCGGGTCTCCGACGTGGCGACGGTTGACGTGGACAAGGACGGGCAGTCCGTCCACCTGCTCGAGACGTTCACCTGCATCGTCGAGTACGGGCACGTCGTCCACATCTGGGGGCTGCAGCGCGACATCACCGCGCGATGGAGGGCGGAGCGGGCGATGGAGAAACGCCTCGAGACGCTCACTCAGCCGCTGACCGACGACGGGAGCATCACGTTCGAGGACCTCTTCAACCTGGTGGACATCCAGCGGCTCCAGGACGAGTTTGCGAGGGCCACGGGAGTCGCCTCGATTATCACCGGACCCGACGGCACGCCGATCACGGCGCCGAGCGGGTTCTGCCGGTTGTGCAAGGACATCATCCGCGAGGCTCCAGAAGGGAGGGCCAACTGCTATCGATCGGACGCGCTGCTGGGCCGCGCCCGACCGGAAGGCCCCGTCGTCCAGCCGTGCACGAGCGGCGGGCTCTGGGACGCCGGGGCTGGAATCTCGGTGGGCGGCAGGCACCTGGCCAACTGGCTGATTGGCCAGGTGCGCGACGAGACGCAGACCGAGGACCGGATGCGGGCCTACGCCCGCGAGATCGGCGCCAACGAACACGAGGTCATCGCGGCCTTCCGCGAGGTCCCTGGGATGTCACGCGAGCAGTTCGGCCACGTGGCGCAGGTGCTGTTCACGCTGGCCAACCAGCTATCGACTGCGGCCTACCCGAACATCCAGCAGGCGCGCTTCATCACGGAGTGCCGGCGGGCGGAGCAGGAGCAGCGTCAACTTCAGGGCCAGCTCGCCCAGGCGCAAAAGATGGAGTCGATCGGGCGGCTCGCTGGCGGCGTGGCGCACGATTTCAACAACATGCTCGCCGTCATCCTGGGCCACACGGAGCTGGCTCTCGACCGACTGGTGTCGATCGATCCGCTGCACGCGGACTTGATGGAAATCCGCAAGGCCGCCGAACGCTCGGCCGGCCTCGTCCGGCAACTGCTGGCCTTCGCGCGCAAGCAGACGGTGTCGCCGCGCGTGCTCGACCTCAACGCGGTCGTGGACGGCATGCTCAAGATGCTGCGGCGCCTGATCGGCGAGGACGTCAACCTTGCCTGGAGGCCGGGCACGGACCTGAGACCGGTGAAGATCGACCCGTCGCAGCTGGACCAGGTACTGACCAACCTGTGTGTCAACGCCCGCGACTCGATCGACGGGGTTGGGACGATCACGATCGAGACGAGAAACGGTGACATCGACGAGGCGTTCTGCGCCACTCATCCCGGGGCGGTACCTGGCGGGTACGTGACGCTCGACGTGGCCGACTCCGGGTGCGGCATGAGCCGGGACGTGCTGGAGCACCTGTTCGAACCGTTCTACACGACCAAGGGTGCGGGGCGGGGCACCGGGCTGGGGCTGGCGACCGTCTACGGCATCGTCAAGCAGAACGATGGGTTCGTTGACGTGTTGAGCGAGGAGGGGCAGGGGACCATCTTCCGGATCTACGTCCCGGCGCAGGCCGACGCGGCCGCGGCGATGCCGGCGAACGGTCTCTCGGGGGAGCCGGAGCGGGGCCATGAGACGGTGTTGCTCGTCGAGGACGAAGCGGCGATCCTCAGCCTCGGCAAAATCATGCTGGAGAAGATGGGATACACGGTGCTGACCGCGGGCACGCCAGCCGAGGCGATCGAGAGCGCGCGCACATTCACGGGTGACATCCACCTGCTGATCACCGACGTGGTGATGCCCGAGATGAACGGTCGCGACCTGGCGACGCGGTTGCTGTCGTTCTACCCGAACATCGGGCGGCTGTTCATGTCTGGCTACACCGCGAACGTGATCGCCCACCACGGCGTCCTCGAAGATGGCGTGCGCTTCATCCAGAAGCCGTTCTCGGCGCGGGCGCTCGCCGCCAAGGTCCGGGAGGCGCTGGATCAGGGCTGACGCACCTATCCGCTCGCCCTGGCCGGCGCCGTGGCCCACCGGGCGGCCGGGAGGAGGAGGATCGGCTCGCCGTCAGGCTCTGGCCCCTGACGGTCATCAGGCGCCGCCGGCAGGCTCGGAGCCGCAGGCCTCCGGGTCCGGCTCGGATCGGGCCAGCGTGTCGTTGATCCTCCGCAGGTCGAGCCACCACTGATTCTTCGGCCGACGGTTCGGCTCGTCTATCATCCGCGGCAGGTCCTCCAGCGAGTGGAACTCGACCTTGCCCGCGAACATCCCGATGAACGCACCCGCGGGCCGATGCTCGGCGGCCTGCTCGATCAGGAAGCCCACGCACCGCCGGGCCAGCTTGGTGGCCTGGATCCGGTCGAACGGCGACGGGTCGCCGCCCTGCTGCAGATGGCCCAGGATGCTCTGGCGGACGTCGAACGCGCCGCCGCTCTCCTCCTCGAACAGCGCGCACATGAACGCGGTGGTGTACGTCGGGTTGGCCTTCTCGTTCCTGATGACGAGGCCGAGCCGCTTGCCGTTCTGGAACCCCCGCACGAGCACGTCGAGGTCTTCCATCATCGACTTCAGCGTCACGCCTTCTTCGTGCAGGTAGACGCGTTCCGCACCGGTCGCCAGCCCGCTCATCAAGGCGAGGTATCCGCACCGCCAGCCCATCACCTCCACGACGTAGCAGCGGCGCTCGGCGACGGCCGACTGCTTGATCTTGTCAACGACGGTGACGATGCTGTTGAGGGCGGTGTCGGCCCCGATGCTCAGCTCGGTTCCGGGCAGGTTGTTGTCGATCGTGGCCGGCAGGCAGACAATCGGGATTTCGAAGGCGGGGAAGTTCGCCCGCTCTTCGAAGAGGCGATACGCGCCCTGGTAGCCCTCCCACCCTCCAACGATCAGCAACCCTTCGATCCGGTGCTTCTCGATCGCCTTCGCGATCGCGTAGAAGTCGCGACCGCTGGGCACGACGCGGTTCGTGCCCAGTTCGGATCCGCCGAGGGGCGCCCATCCGTTCACGCTCATCCACGCCATTTCCTGGATGTCGTCGTCGATGAGGCCCTGGAAGCCGCGGCGGATGCCGAAGATGGTGTGGCCCTGGTCGATCGCAATTCGCACGGCCGCCCGGACGGCGGTGTTCATGCCAGGCGCGGGGGCGCCCACGTTGAGGATGCCGAGTCGCAGCCGCCGCTGGCCGGCTTGCGGTGGATGCGGGAGCGCGCGCAACAGGGTCTGCAGCGTGCGGAGCGCGGTGTTGAAGCTATGGCCGCGCAGTTCGCGGGCGCGCGAGTACTGTTGCGTCTCCAGCAGGGCATTGATTTCCCGCGTCTTCGAGACGCACTCGGCGAGCGGAATCCGGACCACCCGGTTGCCGCGCATGCCGATGACCTGTGACTCCTGGTCGGCCGCACCCGCCAGCAGGGTGTCCATCGCGGCATGGCCCATCAGCGTGCCGAGGTTACGATCGAAGGCGCTCGGCGCGCCTCCACGCTGCACGTGCCCCAGCACCGTGATCCGCACGGATTCGGTGAGTCCGGCCTCCAGCACCTCCCGCAGGTGTTCGCTCGTAATGGGATGTCCGCGCCGATCGGTCGCGCCTTCGGCGACGATGACCATGGCGTCGCGCCGGCCCGCTTCGCGGCCGGCACTCAAGGCCGCGATCATCTCGGTTGCCCAGTCGTCGGTCTCCGGCGGATTCTCGGGCGTGAACACCCAGTCGGCCCCGGTCGCGATCGCGCTCATGAGGGCCAGGTAGCCGCAGTGCCGGCCCATGACCTCGACGACGAACGTCCGGCGGTGGCTGGACGCCGTGCTGCTGATCGCGTCGATAGCCTCGGTGATGCGATGCAGCGCCGTGTCGGCGCCGATGGTCATGTCGGTGCCGAACGCGTCGTTGTCGATCGAGCCGACCAGTCCGACCACCGTGAGACGGGGGTGGCGCGCGGCGACGTCCGGCTCGACGACACCGTCCGCCACGAGTTCAGCGAGGAGGCTTGCCCACTCCTGGCGGAACACGTCCGCGCCGGTCAGGCTGCCGTCGCCGCCGATCACGATGAGACTGTCGATGCCCGCCGCGAGCAGCGTGCGCACCGCGCACAACCGGCCACGGCGCGTGGCGAACTCCTCGGACCGCGAGGTGCCGATGAGGGTGCCGCCGCGGTGGATGATGCCTCCTACCGAGTTCCACGTCATCGGCCGGATCCGATCGCCACCCTCGATCAGGCCGCAGAAGCCCTCGTAGATCCCGAATATCTCGAGTCCCCGGTCGAGCGCGGTCCGCACAACGGCCCGCACCGCCGCATTCATGCCGGAAGCATCGCCGCCGCTCGTCAACACACCGACTCGCTTGATGGCCATGCGCTGCGCTCCTGGATTCCTCAGTGCTCTCCCGGCAACGGTCGCACCGGGGGGCTGGCCGCTGGATGCTGGTACGGTTGACCATGTTACCCCAGCGGTGGCGTCAGCGGCCGGGGGCCGGTGGCTGCCGGTGTTGGTCGCCTGCCGTGCTCTGGCGATCGGCGCGCTCTTCGATCAACGCGGCGACCGCGTCAGCATCCGCGACCGCCACGTCGCGCACGGGCGTCGTCGGCGTGCCCCATCGCGCCTTGACTGCCTCGACCACTGCCAGCCGCGCGATCACGAGCAGGGGGCCGTCGAACCCGGTCGCCAGCCCGTCCAGCGATTGCGCCCATCCTCCGCCCGATAATTCCAGCGGCCCCACTTCGTCCACGACCACGACGTCGGCGCATGCCGCGCCGCGTTCCAACGCGTCGCGCCCGAACGCGAGGCCGTCCCGCGTCAACTCGAATGGCCCGCAGCGCTCGTGCCCGGGGCCTCCGGGCTCGCCCACGCGGCACAGCGGCATCGTGGCGCCGCTCTGGAGGTCCACCAGGTCGAACCCCGAACGACGAAGCGGTCCCGCTCCGCCGGTCGGCGCCAGAGAGCCCCGCGCCAGCATCCCACCCACGCGAAAGCCGCGGGTCCGCAAGCGATCGACCACCTGGCCGGCGAGCGTCGTCTTTCCGCTGCCGGTGCGGCCCGTCAGAATCACGAGACCGTCGTGTCCGGTGCCGTGCGCAAGAGAGAGATTGTTCGCCAGTTGCAGCATGCCGGTCAGCGAGGCCTGGGGGGCGCGCAGGAAGGATCGGCCGTTCGACAGGGCCGCGGTAAACGCGGGGAGTGTCCCGAACGCCACGCCCAGCGCGTCGGACAGGCCGCGAAGGCGATGTCGTTCGAGCCAGTCGAGAATGCGGGGGTTTCTCAGTTCGACCGATACCGCGGAGAACCCGAACAGCACGAGCATGGCGCGCAGCACCATCTGCAACCCTGCACGCAGCCCGTCTAGGAGGCCGGCCAGGCCGTGCTGAAGGCCGCCCAGCACGAGGCCGGCCAACAGCATCACCCCGGCCACTTCGATCCAGAACATCGGGCGCCGCAGCCGTGCCATGGCGCGCGGGTAGGTCCAGAACACCCAGGCCGAGTAGAGCCCGACGCACATGGCGCCCAACGCCAGCGGCAGCGCGCCAACGAGCGCCATGCCCGCGACGAGCGCGACCGCCGCGACCGCAAGCCGCGGCAGGGACCACGTGGTGTGCGCCGCCTCGGCCAGTCGGGCGCGAGGCTCGGGAGCCGGCGGTTTCAACTCGAGCGCAACGGCATCGCTCACCGTGCCGGCCCGACGGCCGAGCCGTAGGCCCACGCCGGCCGCGACGACGCCGATGGCGCACTCGACAACGAACAGCGTGGCGACCAGGTCGAACGGCCCGAACTGCGAGACGCCCAACGACCGCGCCGCGAATCGATAGGTCTCGGTGTAGAGCCGGACCACGTCCGGGCCGAACGCGATGACGGTGCTGAGCAGTTTCTGCGCCAGAGACCAGGACACCGCGAGCGCGCCGCTCACCATGTAGCCCGCGATATTCGCGCCGATCGCGGCGAGAGCCGCCTCCATGAGCAGCCCCTCGGCGAGAATGCCGACCATCGGGCCGAGGATCACCGCGCTCGGTGACATCGACTTCATCAGCGCAGCGACGAGCGCCGACCGCCACACGATGCCGCGGCTCGGAAGCGCGCGGTGACCCGCGGTCACGATCACGACGCCGAACGCGGAGAGTAGCGTGCCCGCGAAGGGGACCCGCAGGTTGTGCAGGAAAGCGCCGACGACGATCTCCACCGCCGCCCAGAGGCTGCCGAGCACCGCCGCCCGTTGCCACACCCGGTCCGACGGGGAACTCGCGGTCATCGGCCCGGCATCTTCCCGCCATCCCGGCCCATTGCGTGCGATCGGACGTGCCGCCGGCCGCGGAGGCGTGACGGTGGGCCGTTCACGGACCCGCCGCCCTCGAGTCGGGCCACGCCTCATCGGGCCTTGACCCGGCGAGTAATGGCGATGAGCTCCCTGCCGCCAATGGCCGTTTTCCCCACGGTCATGCCGACGACCTGGTAGCCGGCAGGTCCGATCTCTGTCAGCTCTTTCTGCAGTGTCGCGGTCTTGGACGTCGCCAGCAACTTGTACTCGAACCGCCGGGGGCCGGCATCCTTGTCCCGCTCGAGGATGCAGACGACTTCCTCACCGCCGAACGTGGACTTGAACACGGTCTGGCCACGGAATTCGAAGCCCTCGTCCGCCGCCTCCTGCATCTCCTTCTGCATGGTCGAGGTTCTCGATGTGGCCAGCAGCCTGTACGCAAACCGTCCTTTCGGGCCAGCGGTCCGGGACACGACGGCTACTACCTCGCTGCCGCCGAAGGCGGTCTCCCCGCCCATGACCGCGTCGAAGCGGAAGCCCGCGTCCGCCGCCTCGTTCAGCTCCTTTTCCATGGTTGACGTCCTGCTGGTCGCGAGGACGCGGTACTCGACAGGCTGCGCCTCGGCGACGGCCGCCTGG
Organism: Acidobacteriota bacterium; assembly: GCA_025363775.1. Lineage (GTDB taxonomy): Bacteria > Acidobacteriota > Vicinamibacteria > Vicinamibacterales > Fen-181 > FEN-299. The sequence continues at coordinate 11,062 of JANYLG010000188.1, forward strand.
AACCCGGCAAGGACCGCCATGGAGGCCGACAGGACCACAATGGCCCGCCGGCGCCACGTCGATGATTGAACCGCACGATGGGTCTGCGTCCGCATCAGAAGCGCTCCTTCGTTGCTGAGTTATTCCCTTACGAATGAAAGCTCCGACGTCCTGCTGTCCTTCAGGCGCTCAACTTCAAGATTCCGACCATCATCGCGACGGCGCGCTCCATGTCCTCGATGTGGACATGTTCCTCCAGGGAGTGCTCCAGCCTTGCGCCGATGCCGACGACGGCCATTTCGATGCCGGCGTTGTTGTAGATCGACGCGTCAGTGAACCCGCACATGAGAGCCGGCGAGGCTTGGATGCCCAGCGCGGACAGCGCCTGCTGGGCGGTCCGCACGGTCCACGCGTCGTCGGCAATGCGCGACGCCTTGCAGAGCGTGTTGACCTCGATGGTCACCTGGGCGCCAAAGGCCTCCACCTCCCTCCGAATCACGCCCACCATCTCGTCCGCCACGGCCTGGCCTTTCTCGTGGACCAGGCTTCGGCACTCGGCCGCGAACGTACATGTGTCGGGCACGCCGTTGCGGATGATGCCGCCCCCGACGATGCCGACGTTGGCGGTCGTCTCGTGATCCAGGCGGCCGATCTTCAGGGCCGCAATGGCCCTCGCCGCGGCCTGGATGGCGTTGATGCCCTTCTCCGGCTCCATGCCCGCGTGCGCGGCCTTGCCCTTCACCGTGACGTCGATGGCGAAATAGGATGGCCCGCCAGTGATGATGGTGTCCAGCGTGTCGTTGTCGAGGAGGAAGCCCCGCTTCGCGGTCATCCGGGTGAAGTCGAGATTCTTCACGCCGATGAGGCCCACCTCCTCCTGTCGCGAGATCGCAATCTCGACAGGTGGGCGCACCGGCGCGACGCGGAGGCTCTCCATCATCTCCGCAATGCCGGCCTTGTCGTCGGCCCCCAGAATCGTGTCGCCGCCCGCCCGAACGACCCCGCCTGCCAGGACTGGCTGGACGCCTTTCCCTGGCTTGACGGTGTCGCCGTGGCACGACAGCAGAATCGGCTCGGCGCTGCTGTTCTTGGCCGGCAGGCTCGCGAGGAGGTTGCCGTAGGCATCGAGCTCGGCGCGGGCACCGAGTTCCTCCAGCTTTGGCAGGAGCCACGCCATGAAACGGGCCTCGTCCCCCGACTCGCTGTCGACGCGCACCATCTCCATGAACTGCGCCGTCATCCGGTCCGTGTCCATCGACACACCGAAGCGATTCTGAAGGGCCACCAGAACACCTCCGCATCAAGAAGAGCCATGGGACGAACGCTGCAGGTGATTGTAACGCGCACCAGGGACCGCCCGAGTGTCTGCGTTTCGATCGTCCGGGCAGTTGCGTCAGCCATGGCGCGACTGGACCTGCGGGATAGTCAGCCGAGGATTTCGTTGAGGCCGTCGATGATCTGGACTAAGTCCTCTTCAGAAGCGCGGGCAAGTCGTCGGCGCGGATCTCTATCGTGAGCGAGAATCCTGCACGCGGCTCTTGGCTGGTCAGCGCCACGGCAATGACGGTGCCGGATCGTTCGTTGAACACTGAAGCGACCTTGGCAACTTGGCTTGGTCGTCCTTCGGCCGTATACTCGGACTACCTTCTTGGTGCCGGACAAACTCCGGGACTCGCCTGCACGAGCGGCTTCGATTCCAACACCACGCCCGATTCCTGGGCCCCGGGCACAACCGCACATGGCCGCCAGGACGAAGACCGGGACCGTACGTTCCGCTGGCGCAGGGCGCCGGAACGTTCCACCGCGTCGCCGGATCACGTTCATGTCTGGCGGATCGATCTCGACTCGAATGCGCAGCCGACCAACGTGCTCGAGGCGCTGCTCTGCGGAGAGGAGCGGGCACGGGCCGCTCGCTTCGTCCACGCACCCCACCGCCGGCGCTTCGCGGTCCGCCGGGCGGCCCTGAGGACGATCCTGGGCCGCGTGGACATCGAGCGGATGCGCTCGGCTATCCCCCTGCACGACATCGCGCGGCGGTTCTTCAGTCCGGCTGAAGCGCAGGCGCTTCTGTCGCTCCCGGCCGAAGACCAGCCGCCAGCCTTCTTTCGTTGCTGGTGCACAAGGAGGCCTGCGTGAAGGCGCTGGGCGTTGGGCTGGCTGCGGGCGAGGATGTTCTGAAGGACTGGACCGGCGGGTTCGGCCGGTGGTCCATGTCGGCGCAGGACATCGACGTCGGGTTCGTCGCGATGCTCGCCGTTGAAGGCCGCGACTGCCGTCTTGCCGTCTTTCGATATCAGCCGACCGGCATGCCCGAAGTCGACTGACTCTCCCCGCCGGCCGCGCGAGCCTGATCGATGTGCGCCGCGAGTTCGGCAACGGTCGGGGATGCCAGCAGCATGCCGAGCGGCAGGTCCTGACCAAACTCCGAACAGACGAGGGCGCGCAGGTGCGCCGCCAGCAGCGAGTGTCCGCCCAGGGCGAAGAAGTTGTCGTGGATGCTCAGGGCGTCCAGACCAAAGAGGCGCTGCCAGAGCCGCGCCACACGGTTTTCAGTGAGTGCGAAGGACCTGGCCGCATATCGGGGGGTTGTGGCACAATCGCAGTCTTCGGTTGCCGCTCGAGGCCTCCGGCCCGTCGGCGGCACCGGCGCGCCGAAGGTCGGCGCGCGCAATCCTGCCATTCAGAGGGACTCATGAAGAAGCTCGTGCTCATCCTTGCCGTCGTCTGCGCGGCATTCGCGTTGAAGGCTGCCCCGGACCAGGACGTCGCCGCCTGGGAGCGACAGGCCCAGAACGTCACCATCATTCGCGACGACTGGGGCATCCCGCACATCTACGGAAAGACGGACGCAGATGCCGTCTTCGGCGTGATGTATGCGCAGGCCGAAGATGACTTCAACCGGGTGGAGATGAACTACCTCAACGCGATGGGGCGCCTGGCCGAAGCCGAGGGCGAGTCGGCCGTGTATCGCGACCTGCGCATGAAGCTCTTCATCGATCCGGAGGAGATGAAAGCGCAGTACCAGAAGAGCCCGCCGTGGCTGAAGGCGTTGATGACCGCCTATGCCGACGGCCTGAACTACTACCTCCGCACCCACCCCAAGGTCACACCCCTGGTGATCCAGCGGTTCGAGCCCTGGATGGCGCTGACCTTCAGCGAGGGCAGCTTCGGCGCGGAAGAA
>JANYLG010000196.1 GCA_025363775.1 Acidobacteriota bacterium
CGAGGCCCGCGACGATCACGAGGGGCGACGCCAGATCGGGCAGCGTCACCTCGGCCTCGGTCGGAGGCGTCCCGCTGGTCGTAAAGACGACGGCCGCCTCCCCCGCCACCACGGCGCCGGCAAGGTGGTGACCGTACACCGGTTCGATACGACGCGGGGCGGTGTTTCGGTCGCCGATGTCCAGGACGTGCAGGAACCGGTCGTCGCGTGCGGCCGCCGCCGGCGACACCTCGAGCCGCCACGAGCCCGGCACGACGGCCCGTCGGTTCGACGGGGACAGCCTGTTGAAATCGGCGCCCCAGAACGTGCGCCACATCTGTTGGAGCGTGGGGTCCGCCGGGAGCGGACCGCCTTCCGGCGGGTCCAGCGGCCAGTTGGCGCCCGATCCCCAGGGGCCACCGCGGTCGTCGCCGGGCGCCCAGAACTCCCAACCGGGTCCGCCGCGGACGATGAGCTCGCGGTCCCGCGGCAGCACGGGATAGACACGCAAGCGGCCATCGCCGTCCTCGAAGGTCGCGGACGTCGCGTTCGTCCACGCGGTGCCGCCCTGCCCGACTGACCGCGACCCGCCGCCGGATGCGACCTCGATCTTCGGCTCGCTCACGCCGTGCAGCAGCCAGGCTTTCCGGTACGCGGCATCGGTCGCGCGCACGTCGTCGGACACGATGAGCACGTCGGAGGCCTCGAGCCACAGGAGGTCGCGCACGAAGCGCGTCACCTTCGACGGTTGGTACGAGGCGGTGCCGTTGCCGCGCGCGTAGACGAACTCACCTTCTCTGGCCTCGAATGCCTCGATCCGGCCGCGGTCCCAGAGGTCGCGCGTCCGCTCCCAGTCCTCGAGGCTGCGCACCGAGTTCCAGAATCGCGACGAGTCCATCCGCTGGCCGCCATCGTTGGCGGCCGGCCACAGGTTCTCGCCCCAGAAGAACCGTTCGCCCGGCTGGTACACGAGCACCGTGTTGTGCGCGACCGTCCGTCGATAGTAGTTCAGGTAGTGCGGGCTCTCGGTGTCGGTGTAATCGGCACCCGTGTCGAGGGCGAGGTGGCCCTTGTGGAAGATCGTGAACTGGTTGGTGTCGAGGTGGTCGTGCTTGGCGAAGTAGGGGCCGCACGTGAACTCGATCCAGGTGGCGCCGGGGTCCCACCCGCTCCGCATCAGGAGGTGTCCGATACCCGTGAACAGCCGATGCCGCGGCAATTCCTCCGGTCGCGCGTGGGCCGGATCGCGCGCAACCACAGCGCGGTCGCTCCACAGGAACTCGAGCACCGGGAAGCGCCACTGGGCCGGAAGCCACCCGCTCTTCTGCAGGAACCACGCGGCGTAGGGGTCCTTGAACCGATGGACCGCGTAGCCCAGCACGATGTCGTCCACCGCGTCCAGATGGGGGTACTCGTTGTCGTCGTCGCGCGCCGTCGAGCCGTCGGGGAGAACCTTGTAGAGATAGGTCGGTCCCATGTTCGGGAAGACACCGAAGCGCCGGGCGGGATCCTCCCCGGTCGTCGTCCGCCGCAACTCGGCCAGCATCGCCAGCGGCGCGAACGTGATCCGCATGTAATCCATCGACTCGTGGTACCCGCCGCGGGGCGCGACCAGCTCAGAGGTCTCCAGCATGTTGTCGAGCGCGCGCCGCATGCTGACGGCGAGCGGCGCCGCCTGGACGGCCGTCGACGGATGCCCCTCGATGGCAGTGACGGCGAACGTCGCGAGCGCGAGCTCGCGCATCGAGTGATTGTGATAGGAGGCCTGCGCGGGATCGGCCAGACCCTGCAGCCTCGCCATGCGATCGGCTCCTGCCAGCAGTTCGGCCGCCACCTGGTCCTTCAGGGCGGCGTCGAACAGCGGGCAGTCGTACAGCCAGTCGAACGCCAGCGCGCGGCGGACATACTCCAGGTACGGGCGGGAGTTCGACGCCTGCGCCAGTCGGACCCGGCGCATCTCATCCACCGCGCGCCGGGCGAACGTCTCATCGCCGCTCATCAGGTACGACAGCGCCCAGCCTGCGAGCTCGTCGGAAGGACGCTCGCCAGCCGCGTACTTGGCCTTGAGCGTGGCGAGGCTGGTGAACGGATCCACGCCCGCGATCAGCATGCGCGGGCGCGCCGCTGCGACGGCCGGTGAGGGCGCGACACGAACTGCCTCGGCCGCCATCGGCCGCGCGGGGCCGATCGTCCCGGCTGCCAGGTACGCGCCGAGGGCCACGACTGTCACGAGAAAGAAGCGTCTCATCGCTCTTCTTCCCTTCTTCACACGACCTTCACCACGCCCCGCCCGGACGCGTCGGTGTTCCGGACGAGCACGACCACGACGAGGGCCGCCAGCAGCGGCATGAGGCTTGCGGTCACGAGGATGGGCGTGAACGAGAATTGATCAGCCACGATGCCGATCGCGTAGGTCGACCCGATGGCACCAAGCCCGGCCGCCGTACCCGCCATGCCCGCAACCGATGCCACGGCCCGGTTCTCGAACAGATCGGCAGGCAGCGAGAGCGCCATCGTCGACATCGCCGCATAGGAGAACGTGGCCACGGCAAAGCACGCCACGAGCGGCGCCAGCGCCGACATGTACGCCGCCGGGATCAGCGCCAGTACGCCCACGGCCGATCCGACGAAGACCGCGCGCCGGGCACGGCCCACCGGCCAGCCGCGGCGGATGAGCGCGCTCGACAGGCCGCCGCCGAAGAAGTTGCCCAGGTCGGCGCCCAGGAAGGGCAGCCAGAACCCCGCGACCGTGTCTTCCAGCCGAAAGCCCATTGTGACCAGGTAGATGGCGAACCAGTCGGTGATCATGTACCAGACGGGATCGGTCAAACCGCGCGCGAGTATGGCGCCCCACGTCTGCCGGAACGACAGCAGCCGGCGCCAGTCGACCTCGCCGGTGTTCGCCGTCGCCCCCTGCCCGGGCGCGTGTTCGGCCGCCCGGTCGTCGAGGATGAGGCGCCGCTCGTCCGGCGACAGCCGCGGGTGGGTCTCGGGTTCGTCGTAGACCCGCCGCCACACCAGCACCCACACGAACCCGAGCGCCGCCACCCCGGCGAAGGCGGGACGCCAACCGCCGAACACACGATACATCCAAGGCACCAGGACGACCGCGATAGCGGCGCCGAACGAGGAGCCGCTGTCGAACAACGCCACGGCCCAGCCGCGCTCGCGCCGCGGAAACCACTGCCCGACCGCCTTGGTGGCGGCTGGCCAGTTCGCCGCCTCACCCGCGCCCAGCAGGAACCGGAACGCACAGAAACTGCGCAGGCCGGTGGCGAGCGGCGTGAGCATGGCGACCAGCGAGTAGGCGGTGACCGCCACCGTCAACCCGCGCCGGACCCCTGCCCGATCGACGAGGCGCCCTAACACGGTCTGACCCAGCGCGTAGGCGAGGCGAAACGAAATCACGACCAGAGCGAAATCACGGTTCGACCAGTGGAAGTCGACCTTGAGGTAGGGCGCGAGCACACTGAGCGTCTGGCGGTCGAGGTAGTTGATGACCGTCGAGGCGAAGAGGAGGCCGCCGATCCACCAGCGTACGTGTTTCTTCATGGACGGGGCGACGGGGCGTCGCGAAAGCAAACAGAGTATAAAGGAAACATCGATGTCTTGCTGTAGTTTGTTTTTAGTGCTGGATCTGGCCGCCCGGCCTGAGCTCGGCGTGGACGTCCGCGGCGTGTGGCCGGAAAAGTGATCCAACCGGATGGGCCGTGTGGAACTGCATCTCAGCCCCCGGGCGAGGTGGAGTGAACCGCGGTATAAAGGGGAGCTCGCCATGGCGAGACGGGCCCCCTGCCGCGAACGGCCGGAGGCCCGCAGGAATGGCGACCGATCGTCAGAATCTCGCGCGAATCCCGAATCGCATAACACGAGCGAGGGCGAACCCTTCGACGTTCCCCTCCGCGCTCGACCCCAATATGCCCAAGGTGCCGTTGTTGGGCGTGTCGTTGAGGAAATAGTCGGTCATGTCGAGGAAGCTGCTTCCCGGACCGGGAAAGAACTGCGGTTTGTTGAAGGCGTTATCGAGCGTCGCCGTGAACTGCACCTTCAGGTTCTTCCGCGAGATGACGTCCTTGTAGAAGGCGAAGTTCACGATCCAGTTGCTGGGGCCTTCCAGGCTGTTCCGCGGCGTGGTGCCCGGGAACTGCCCCGGCTTCGGCAACGCGTAGGCGGCCGGGTTGAAGAACAGGCCGGCCGGTACGTTGGCCTTGGGGTCACCCACGAGATTCGGCTTGTAGGTGTCGCCCACCCAGACGCCCGTCGCATCCGGGTTGAAGCCGAGATTGTACGGAGTGTACGACGAATAGCCCAGCGAGAAGAACGGCGTGAGGTTCGCGCCGCTCCTGGCCTGGAAGATCGTCGCCACCGTCCAGCCCCCGAACAGCTTGTCGGCCCACACGGGCATCTCCGAGCCGAACCGGCGTTCCCGCCCGACGGGAAGGTCTACGGTGGCGTTCACCAGCAGGCGGTGTTTGACGACGAACGGGTCCGGCCCGCGGTCTGTCTCGAGGTTGTAAGGGTCGTACTGGAGGACGCCGAGGCTCGAGTTCCCGGAGTCCGGCGCGTTGCTGTTCGAGTGGGCGAAGGTATAGGCGATATCGAAGGCGACGCCGGCCTTGAACCGGCGGGTGAGCTCGAACTGCGCCGCGTGGAACTGGCCCTCACCCGTGTTCTCGATCATGTTCATGTAGGAGCCGTAGAGCGGGAACGGGCGCCGGACGTTGTCCTCGGGGCAGCCGTTACAGAAATCCACCGTGCTGGGTTTGAGACTGTTGTACTCCCGGTTGACCAGCAGTTTCCGCATCGTGGAGCCGAGATAACTGGCGCGCAGGCCGAGCGCACCCGGCAGCTCCCTCTCAATCGTCAGGTTGTACTGGTAGATGTCGGGCATCTGGGTGTCGGGCCAAATCCCCTGCGTCCCGAAGTCGTCGTTGCTCGGGATGCCAACGCCTTTGGAATACGCCTGCTCGAACGGGCCCGGTGCGCGCCGGATGGTGTAGCGAAACTCGTTCGCGGCCAGCTGATCGCGGATCCCCTGGATGGCCGCGGTGGGGTGGAAGATCCCGAAGCCGCCGCGCACCACCGTCTTCCCCTTCTGGTCGAGCCGGTACGCGAAGCCGAGGCGCGGGCTGAAGTTGTTGTAGTCGGTCTTCACCAACGTATCCGGCAACCCGAGGTCGCTTGCCAGCTTGACGTGGCTGTAATACTGGCTCGACGGGCTGCTGAGCCCCGGCGGCAGCTTGTCCCTCACGTCCGAGTTGGCCACAATGTGATAGCCGCCGTTGATCGCCTGGAAGTTGGCGAGCATTTGGCCGTTCTCGTGCCACGCGCCGGCAATCTCATAGCGCAGGCCGAGGAACACGGTGAGGTTGTTGCTCACGCGCCAGTCGTCCTGCATGAAGACGGCGAAGTCGGTCGAATGGCCGTTGAGGTCACCCCGGGTGCTGACCTGCTCGTCCACGCGGTTTGGCAGGCCCAGCAGGAAGTCGGCGTAGGCGTTCCCGGTCCGCGATCCCGTGAAGCGGTAGGCGCCCCGATTGTTGAGGCCGCGGCCGAACCCGTCCACGGCCGAGTTCCGCGTGACCAGCGTGCCCATCCGGATGGAGTGCGTCTCCTTGACCCACGAGAGGTTGTCGGCGAAGGAGAGCGAGTTCTGGTTCTGCACCCGGTTGGTATCGCGGCCCCGGTCCGCGATGTTGGTCGGGCGGTTCGTCGAGGTCACGAACTGGATCGACGGGAACCCGAGCACATCGGGGCCGATGCTGGGCGGCGTCTCGATGCCCAGCTGCTTGGCGACCTCCGTCGCCCGCAGGTTGCTCGACCTGTTCGAGTGATCGTAGTTGTAGCCGACGCGCATCTCGTTGACCAGGGTGTTCGTCAGGATTGACGTCCACCCGCCGATCATCGCGTACGTCGTCAGCTGGTCGTTGATCAACGGCGTGTTTGTCAGGGCGGGGCCGGCCTCGAAGCGGAACGACCGCGGGTCGCGCAGCTGGTAGCTGGCGCGCGCGAAGATCGTGTTCTTGGCGCCGGCCTCCTGGTCTACCCGGAAGTCGAACCGCTCGCGCTTCCGCGTCTCGGGAACATACTGCTGGAAGACGCCGTAGCCCCCCTGCGAAGTCACGCCCGCCAGGTTCGGCACCGGCCAGAAGTAATTCATGATCTTCTGCGCGGTCGGGCTGAGCCGGTTCGCGGGAATGACTTTGCCCGGGAAGGGCTGCCCGGTCAGCGGGTCCTTGACGACGATGCTCGTCGCCGAGAAGTCGCCGTTCCTCATGGCCGCCGTCGGCAGGGTTGCGCGCCCACCGCCCTGAATCGACTTGTCCCGCAGTCCCTCGTAGTTCGCAAAGAAGAACGTCTTCTTGGAGATGAGCGGTCCGCCCACTGACATGCCGTAGCGGTGCTCGCTCGTGTCCGAGTTCGGGTCGTTCCGCGTGACGCCGGTGAGCGTCTGGCCGAAGGACAGCGAGTTGAGCGCGCTCGAGTTGAAGTCGTAGAAGGCGCTCCCGTGGTACTGCTGCCCGCCGCGCTTGGTCGTGACAACGACGCCCGCGAGGCCGCCGTACTCGGCGCTGTAGGAGTTCGAGAGCACCTGCATCTCCTGGATGGCGTCCAGGCCCGGCGCCGAGTTGCCCACCGTCCCGAAGATCGCGTTGGTCGACGCCTGGCCGTCCTGCACGTACGACACGCCGTAGGTCCGGCCGCCCAGGAACTGAATGTCCTCGCTGGTGCCGGCGACGTTCGGGTTCAGGTACAGGAACGACTGAATGTCTCGGGAGTTGCGCGGCAGATCGCGCAACTGCTGGGCATCGATGCTGCGCGAGACCGAAGGACTGTCCAGCGTGATCACGTTGGCCGGGGACTCCGCGCTGACGTTGACGGTCTCGCCGATCGTCCCGACCTCCAACTGGACGTTCACCAGCGTGACGACGCCGGTGCTGAGCCGGACGCCGGTGCGCTCGAACTTCTTGAAGTTGGTGACGATGACCTCCACCGTGTAGGTGCCGGGCTGAAGGTTCGGCACCGCAAAGTTCCCGCGGGCGTCGGTCTCCAGCGCGTGGGGCACCCCGGTGGTCTCGTCGGTGATCAGGACGGCCGCCTTCGGGATCACACCGCCGCCGCTATCAACGACCGTGCCGCGCATGGTCCCCAGGACCGATTGCGCTGCCGCCGCGCCGACGATGACGAGCCCCAGGGCGAGAGCCAGCAGACCCGCACGCGCGGACACCCGCCGCCGCCGCGGTGTGGCGCCAGCGAAACACTGAACTTCCATGGCATCCTCCTCGCCCGCCGGGCACCACGCCCCGAGCGATACGGCATCACACAGGTTGAAGACTATCGGCAATACGACCAGACGAAGTGACCGTTCGTGCTGAGCTGCCTCGCCTCGTCGAATCGGCACCCGCTACCTGGCGTCGAGCCGTTGCGTATCCGAAGCGACCTAAGCAGTAAACACAAGCAAACGATAGTAAGACTAGTTTCTATTACTTTTCAAATCGAAAGTCAACAAATATTTCGAGGACGCCGATCGGCGCTGGCTTTCGGCCAGTTCTGTTCGGGATCCTTGACTCGGTCCGATACGGCCGATTAGGATTTCCTTTGCTTGCCCTCTCGACTGGTGAACCAATGGCAACCCGTGGTCGTCCGCGCCCGCTCGCGCAGCCGGTTTCAGCCCCGCCCGCCGCCCGATCGCCTCGTCGGTGGCGGATCGCGGCGGGAGTGACAGGCGCGATGATCCTCGTCGCCGCGGCCGCGTGGTGGCTGCGACCTGCCGGATCGTCCGCCCACCGGGCCGGTGCGCGCATCAACCTGCTGCTGGTGACGATCGACACGCTGAGGGCTGACCACGTCGGCTGCTACGGCGACGCCGACGCGCAGACGCCCGTGCTCGACGGCATGGCCGCCCGCGGCGTCCGCTTCGAGACCGCTGTGGCGCACACGCCGATCACCGGGCCGTCGCACGCGTCGATCCTCACCGGCCTCACGCCGCTCGAGCACGGCGTGCGCAATAACGGCGGCTTCGTGCTGCCCAGGAACGTCCCGACGATCGCGGAGGACCTGGCCCGGGTCGGGTACGACACCGCCGCGTTCGTCTCCGGGTTCCCGCTCGACAAGCGCTTCGGCTACGGCCGCGGCTTCCGCGTGTACGACGACCATTTCCCCCACGGCAACGACCCGAGGCGCGCGCCCTACGTCGAGCGGCCCGCCGACCAGACCACCGGCGTGGCGCTGAAGTGGCTCGATCAGCGCCCCTCGTCGGCGGCACCGTGGTTCATGTGGATCCACTACTACGACCCGCACTCGCCGTACGAGCCGCCACCCGAGTACGCGAAGCGCTTCGCCACGCACCCCTACGACGGCGAGATCGCGTTCGTGGACGCCCAACTGGGCGTCGTCCTGCACCGGATCGAATCTCTCGGCCTGTCCGGGCGCACGCTGGTCGTCGTGACGGCCGATCACGGTGAGAGCCTCGGCGAGCACGGCGAGGCGACGCACGGCATCTTCCTCTACGACGCGACGCTGAAGGTGCCCTGGATCATGGTCGGCCCCGGCGTGCCCGCGGGGCGCGTCAGCCGGGTCGTCGGCCGTCTGATAGACGTGGCGCCGACGCTGCTCGACTACGCGGGGCAGGCCATCCCGCCCGGCATCGAGGGACGGTCGCTGCGCCCGGCCGTCGAGGGCCGGTCGATGCCCGACGAGCCAGCCTACGCCGAGTCGCTCTTCGCAAACCTGCACCTCCACTGGGCGCCGCTCCATGCGTGGCGGACGGCGCGGTGGAAGCTGATCGACGCGCCGCGGCCCGAGTTGTTCGACCTCGAGCACGACGGCGCTGAACTGCACGACCTCTCGACCTCCGAAGCTCAGCGCGTCGCCGACATGCGGCGCCCGCTCCGGGCCGCGCTGAACACGCCGACACCGGACGCCACCAGCGCGGTCGGGGCCGAGGCCGCGGAGCGGCTCCGAGCGCTGGGGTACATCGGCGGCGGCGCGCCCTCGACGGTCGAGGAAGGCGCGACCCTTCGCGATCCCAAGGACGCGCTGCCGCTGCTGAAGAAGCTGGAGCGCGGGATGGAGCTCGCCCGCATCGACCCGCCGACCGCGGCACGCGAGCTCTCGGCGGTGCTGGAGGAGGCGCCCGACGCCGCGCTGCCTCGCCGGTACCGGGCCGTGGCGCTCGCGGCCGCCGGGCGCTACCAGGAGGCCATCGCCGACATGCGCATCCTCGAAAAGGCGGGTACGCTCACCACTGAAGACCTGATCGTGCTCGGGGACAGCCTCCGCCTCGCGGGCCGGACCGCCGAGGCGCTGGACGCGCTCGACAAGGCCTCTGCGCTCCAGCCCCAGTCGCCGCTGCCCTGGCTGACGCGCGCGAACGTGCTGGTCGCGGCCGGACGCAACGACGAGGCCGCCCAGGCGTACGACAAGGCGCTGGCGATCTCGCCCGAACACAGCGAGGCGCTGCGCGGGCTGGGCGACGTGGCGCTGATCCGGGGCGACCTCCAGGCCGCGGCCGCGTTCTATGGTCGCGTGCTGGCTGGCGCGCAAAACGACGTCGGCGCAATGGTGAAGCTCGGGGTCGTGCGGATGCGGACCGGGCAGCGCGAGGACGCGGTCGCCCTCTTCAAGACTGCGATTGACGCCGAGCCGGCCAACGGCGAGGCGTTGCTCTACATGGCCGGCGCCATGGCGGCGAGCGGCCGCAACGCGGACGCCGTGCCGTATTTCGAGCGGGCGCTCGCCACCGGGATGCGGACACCCATGGTGCTGACCGGCCTCGGCATGACCCGCCTCGAGTTGGGCGATGAGGCGGGCGCACTCGTGGCACTCCGGGAGTCGCTGGCCAGGGACCCGCAGCAACCGCAGGTCGCGGACCTCGTCGCCCGGCTGGAACGGCGGAAGCGCTGAGAGGCAACCGGCCGCGCGGCAGAGATCACTTGGCTTGTGCCGAGGCAACGGCCCGACCGATCTTCAGGCGCATCGCCTCGTAGTCGTCGCCCACTTCCGAGTAGCCCACCTTCTCACCGGCGTCGGAAAATACACGGGGCACCAGCGTGCGCAACGCCTCCTCTACGAGTGCGTCGAGCCCCGCTCGCCGCGCGAGCGTCAGGTACAGGTGGTCCTGCAGGCCGCGCCGGTAGTTGGCGAGATTCACCGTGGAAATGGGGCCTGGGATGCCTCGGTCCTCCTCGGGGTGGAGCCGATCCTCGCCGGGGTAGATCAGGACGCCGTCGCCATAGGCGTAGCCTGTGTCGTCCTTGTGCGGCTGCCCTCGATTGTCGAACGTGATCGGGCTGGCCCAGACGTTCTGGTTGCGTTCGCCGGGCTTCTGCGCGTTGTGGCGCCAGTGTACGCTGTGCCACGAGAAGAACGTCGGGATGCCCTCCTTGAACGATGCCCACATGACGGAGCGCGGGTCGGCGGCGGGCGCCTCCATGGCGACCACACCGAGGTAAGGACGGCTGCCGTTGTACGTCCAGTATTCACGACCGCGGGCGCGTTCCGATTTCGCGCGGCCAATGTCGTAGAGCTGCGGCGCCGCGCACCAGATGTCGACCGCGCCGTCGAGCTCCGAAACGTACTGCTTGGTCGCGAAGGTCTTCAGGCGGCGGCCTGGTCCCGGGTTCGAGTGCACGTTGTCCGCAATCGTCCGGATCCTGGGGTACTGCGCCGGCGGCGGCTCGTCCGGCATATAGAGGAAGGTGATCGCGGATGGCAGCACGCGGTCGAGGAAAGAGATCCACGCGTCGGCCCGACGCCACGCCGACTGCCGATCGTCGAAGGTGGTACCCGGGCCATAGAAGGTGGCCGGCACGATCCGGTTGCCCACGCCCTCGCAGGGACCTTCATACCCATTCGCACGCGTGAACGCCTTGCCGGTGAAGCGGCCGATGGCCGCCTGCACCTTGGCTTCGTCGTAGGCGTGTACCAGCTCGATGCGATTCCGGTGTGCGAACCGGTGATACGCCTCGTCGAGGTTGCGGCCCTGATACAGCTCGGGCTGCTCCGGCTCGTAGTAGACCATCGCGTTGAGGCTGTTCTGGTCGGGCAGCGCGAAGTCGAGCAGCTCGAACTCCACGGGCAGCGACGTGCTCTTGCCGTCGGCGGTGATCTCGATCGTGCCTTCGTAGACGCCCGCGGGCCGGTCGCGTCCCGTGTAAACCTCGATCCACAGAGCCTGATTGCGCGACGCAGCCACCCGGACCGGGAACCCGCCGCGATCCTTTCGCGCATTCTCGGGCACCAGCTGTACGGGCTTCCACCCCACCACTCCGCGCGGCATGGCGGGCGATCCGGCCTTGTAGACCCAGTCAGCCGTGCCCGGCCCGGGCACGTACATGTAGTGCAAGGCAAAGACCTGGATGGGCCTGCCAACCGAGACGGTCGGGTCAGCGCCAGGCGGCGCATAGACAATCCGCTCGCGCCCGTTCCGCAGCCGCAGTTCCGGCAGCCGAAGCGACAGCGCGCCGATTCCCTGTTCGTCGGCCTCGACGATCACCTGGACGGCCAGCACCTCGTTGCGCGCGCCGAAGAGTCGCACGCGCTTGCCGTCCCAGGCCGAGTTCCCGGTGGCCAGCGGGCTGGCCACGTTCTCCTGCGCGACCTTCTCGGTGTCGTTCACTGCCCACGTGCGCCGCACGCCAGCCTCGGACGCGCCCGCTGCGGCCAGCATCACCAGCGCCGCAGCCGCACCAGCCCGCACCAGCCTCTCCACGCCTTGCGATCCCATCGTCGTTCTCCTCGTTGGCCCGCGGGCGGCGCGCGGTCACCCGCGTTCACTCAGACTGCATCTCCCCCGTGCACGGCCGCGGGTACCGGCTTCCCGCCGCTCTTCACCATCGCCAGCAACCCCGCCACCACGAGCGTGATCGCGGAGTAGAGGACGACCGTGCCGCGGTCGCCCGCGGGCGCCCACAGCACGAGGATCAGGCTCAGGAGGCCCACGCCGGCCGTCGCGCGCGACAGGAATCGAAACACCTCCGTGGTCCGATCGGGGCTGTCGCGCAGCTCGTGGTCGCGGTCGATCGGCGTCGCCAGGCGTCGGGCGATGGCGGCGCGGCCGGGCGCACGCGCGGTATCGCGTGCCTCGAACGGGATCGACGCCAGGAAGACGGCGACCGACGCCGGCAGCACGATCAGCACGTTGGCAATCAGGCCCCAGCCGAACGCAAAGGTGCCGACGCAGCCCAGCACCAGGCCGACCAGGAACGAGGCCAGGCCGGACCATCGCGGTGTCCGCGTGATCAGCAGCCCAAGGAGCGCGGGCGGACCGTACGCCAGCGACATGATCGTGTTCACCGTGAGCATGACGCTGAAGACGCTCTGGCCGCTGCGCGCCATCACGTACGCCAGCCCGATGATGCTGGCCCCGACACCGAAGGTCGCGACCCGCCCGACGTTCAGGAGATGGCGCTCGCCGTCGCGGCTCGGGAAGAA
>JANYLG010000171.1 GCA_025363775.1 Acidobacteriota bacterium
GACCAGTGCCGACCGAATACAGCAGGATCGTCCACGTCATCACCTGTCGCCGGCCGAACCGGTCCGAGAGGTAGCCGAACACGATGCCGCCGATGCCCGACCCTCCCAGCGCCACGCCCAGCAACGTGGCTTCCTGGCCCGGCGTCAGTGCCAGCTCGTGCCCAATCGGCACGAGCAGGAACGAGAAGAGCACCAGGTCGTAGAAGTCGAACATCCACCCGGCCAAAGAAATCAGCCAGACACGGACCGGAAAATGCGTGGCTACGGCGGTACCTGGTGCTGGTGCGGTCATACCTGAATCGTCTCCTCCGTGCGAACGCACCATGATAGCAGCCCGCGACGCAAGTCGCGACGCCGCCCCGGGGGCGACGAAGCGCCCGGCCGGCGAGGCGCGACGACCGACAATATCGGGAAGACTCGAGGAAGGAGCCACGCCGCCGGCCGGGACGCGGCATCGGCCGAATGCCGGCGGGACTTGCGTTGCAGGCTGGACAAGACAGATTCCAGGGGCCCTACGGAAACTTGCATCAACCGGTACGATTCCAGCCCTGGAAGATGTCTAGCGAAGCCGATCGTGAGCGGCGTCCGAGCCGGCGTGCATGCGAAGGCCGGGCACGCTCGTGGAACCGGACGCCCCGCCCGCGAGCCAGGCGCCTGTCATCGTGACCGGAAAGCCGGTCGCGGTGAACGCCGATGCCGGCTGGCTGCCGCCCGCCACACCGCCGGCATGCGCGGCATCGTCCATGCACGGCCCTGTCGGATGACAGCCGAAGCACAGGCACTGTCCGCACGCGGGGCAGGCGCGCAGCGTTCCCCACGCCTGGTTCCGCTTCCCGTTGATGGCCGCTGGACGGTCGCTCATCGTCGCTCCCCGCCTGCCGTCCGGACCGGCAAGACGCCAGTCCCCGCCAAGCATTGCATAACTATACACCTCAGTGCATAGCCTGGCAAGAACACGTTCAGCGGCCACCTTCCCTGGCAGTCAGCCAGAACCGGACGTCGGCCAGGGCCGAGGCGACGGCCGCAGGGTTCGTGGACTGCGGCGTCCGTCGGGCCGCCACCGCCGCCCCCGGGGTGATCGCCGCGATGACGTCGGGTTGGAACAGCGGGCTGAACGCCGCCCACTCCTCCACCGAGAGCGAGCCGAAATCACGACCGTCTGCAACCAGCCTGCGGACCATCGCCCCGACGATCTCGTGCGCCTGCCGGAACGGCAACCCTCGCGCCACCAGATACTCCGCCACGTCGGTCGCCAGCAGCAGCCCCGATGCCCACTGCCGAGCGCGTGCCTGGTCGAGTGCGAGCCCCGCCACGACCGTCCTCGCGGCCGACAGCGAGCCGGAGACCGTCGATTCGACGTCGAACACGGCTTCCTTATCTTCCTGCAGGTCCTTGTTGTACCCCCCGGGCAGCCCTTTCATCGTGGCCAGCCAGCCGGCGTGGCGTCCGATGACGCGCCCAGCCTTGCCCCGGATGAGCTCCAGCGGGTCGGGGTTCTTCTTCTGCGGCATCAGGCTGCTGCCGGTCGCTACATCGTCGGAGAGCTCGAAGAACCGGAACTCCTCGCCCGTGAAGATGACCAGATCCTCCGCCAGGCGGCTGAGGTGCACCATCGCGAGCGAACAGGCGTGGAGAAAGACCGAGACGAAGTCGCGGTCCGACGACGCATCGATGCTGTTGGCGGCAACGCTGGAGAACCCGAGTCGGGCCGCAAGCGCCTGCACATCGAGCGGATAGCTGGTACCGGCCACCGCCCCCGACCCCAGCGGCAGGCAATCGGCCGCCCCAGAGGCGACGTCGAGGTAGGCGTCATCGCGACGCAGCGCGGCGACGTGCGCGAGCCAGAAATGGGCGACGAGCACGGGCTGGGCACGCCGGAGGTGGGTATACGCCGGCATCGGCGTGTCGCCCGCAAGGGCGGCCTGGTCGGCGAGCGCGGCCACCAGTTCCGCCACCGCCCTCTGAAGCGCCGGGATCCGGCGCTTCAGGTAGAGCCGCAGGTCCACCGACACCTGCTCGTTGCGCGAACGCCCGGTGTGCAGCCGCTTCCCTGCTTCGCCGATCCGCTCGACGAGTTTCCGCTCAACGAAGGCGTGGACGTCCTCGTCCGGGCCGTCGACATACGCCGGATCCTGCCGTCCGTCCCGGAGGATGCCGAGCAGGCCGTCGGCGATGGCCCGAGCATCCGCCGCATCGATGGCGCCGACGGCCGAGATCGCCTCGACCCACGCCAGGCTGCCGCGCACATCGTCTTCGAAGAGCCGGCGATCGAATGGAAACGACCGCCCGAACTCGAAGACCTCACGGTCCGGCTCGAGGGCGAACCGGCCCGACCACAGGTTGGCCATGTTGTTACAGCCCGACCCAATCTGCCACGATGGCCGACCGCGTGTGGATCGCCGCCGTCGGGCTGGCGGTCGCGTCGGCGAGGCTGGCGCCGATCGTCGCCTGACTGCCAGGGCGTGTCTGGAGCAGGGCCGACTGACGCGCCACCGTTTCAACGGGCAGGCCCCACAGCTTGATGAACCCCACGGCCGCGGTGTGATCGAACGTGTCTCCGGCGTCGTAGGTCGCGAGCGAGTGGTCGTAGAGCGCGTACGGCGAGCGGCGTCCGACCACTCGGCACTCGCCCTTGAAGAGGCGCAAGCGCACCTGCCCGGTCACCTGCGGCTGCATCGTCGAGACGAACGCGTCGATCGCCTGGCGCGTCGGCGTGAACCAGAGACCGTTGTAGACGAGGTCGGCGTACTTGACGCTCAGCTCGCGCTTGAGCCGGATGAGGTCGCGGGGCGTGACGAGCGCCTCGAGTTCGCGGTGCGCGGTGTGCAGCACGACCGCAGCCGGCGCCTCGTAGATCTCGCGCGACTTGATGCCCACCAGCCGGTTCTCGATCATGTCGATCCGGCCGACGCCGTGGACGCCGGCGATGGTGGCCACGCTGTGGATCAGCTCGGTGAGAGGCATGCTGACGAGGTTGACCTCGGTCGGCACGCCGGCGTCGAAGGTGAGCTCGAGATAGGCCGGCAGGTCCGGACAGCCCGCGCCCGAGCGCGTGAGCGAGTAGGCGTCCTCGGGTGGTTCCTCCCACGGGTCCTCGAGGATGCCGCACTCGATTGACCGACCCCACAAGTTCTCGTCGGTGCTGTACGGACTGTCCTTGGTGACCGGTACCGAGATCCCGCGAACGCGCGCGTACTCGATCTCGTCGGCGCGGGTCATGCCCCACTCGCGGGCGGGGGCGAATACCTTGATGGTCGGGTCGAGCGCCCGGGCCGAGACGTCGATCCGCACCTGGTCGTTTCCCTTGCCGGTGCAGCCGTGCGCGATGCCGCTCGCCTTCTCCACGTGCGCGATCTCGACGAGTTTTCTGGCGATGAGCGGGCGCCCCAGGGCGGTTGCCAGCGGGTAGCGGTCCTCGTAGATGGCGCCGGCCTGGAGCGCCGGCAGGATGTAGTCGTGCGCGAACTCCTGCTGGACGTCGAGCACGTACGCGTTGACCGCGCCAGTCGCCAGGGCACGGTCGCGCGCCGAGTCGAGGTTCTCGCCTTGTCCGAGGTCCAGCGTGACCGCAATGACCTCGGCGCCATACCGCTCGGCCAGCCATGGAATGGCGACCGATGTGTCCAGCCCCCCGGAGTATGCCAACACGATGCGTTCCATCTCGCCTCCTTCACGGCGGCCGCGGCCGCGGCCGGATACGTATGCATTACACTGCATAATTATACCAGTCGAGACGCCGCTGGCGCAAGAGCGCGGCCTGCGCCTGAGACAGATTCCAGGGACCGACAACAACTGGCTTCAACCGTGACGACCTCCGCCCTGGAAGATGTCTGGGCGTGGTCGGAGGAGCGTGTCAGCGGCCGATCTTCTCGAGTTGGTCGAGAAATGCGGCGGCCTGGCGCGAGCCGGCGGCAATCACCAGCACCGTGTCGTCGCCGCCGATCGTGCCGACCACCTCGGGAAACGCGACCCGATCGATGGCGAGCGCCAGGTGCTGTGCCTCGCCGGGCGGCGTGCGGAGCACGACGAGTTGACCGACCCGCGCCGTCCGCGACAGCGATCGGACGACGACCCGCTGCAGGTGGGCCAGCGCGTTCTCGGGGCTGGTCGTGTCCTGGCCCGGGCGGCCGTAGGCGCCGTCTCCCGCCCGCTTGACCAGGCCAAGCTCTTTCAGGTCGCGCGAGATCGTGGCCTGGGTGGCGTGGATGCCGTGCGTCTTCAGCCGCCGCTGCAGGATCTCCTGGCTCGTGACCTGTTCGTGATCGACCAGTTCGAGGATGACTGTCTGCCGCCGAGTCTTGGTCATGCGTTGCGGCTATTCTACATCCTCGAGAGCCGTCCGATGACCAGGCTCGTCCCGAACGTAGTGTCCTTGCGTTCGACCGATCGGCAGCCGGCTTCCATCATCCACGACCGGACTTCCGACTCGGTGTAGGTGTCGCCTTCCGGCGTGCCGACGAGCATGTTCAGCGCGAACAACGCCGCCATGAGCGGGCCGTCGCGTGCTTCGCTCATCAGGAAGTCCTGTACGACCAGCTGCCCGCCCGGATTGAGCGCCTGTGCCGCCTTCCTGATGAGAAGCCGGTTGTCGTCCGCCGCGTTGCTGTGGATGACCGCCGACATGAACACCAGGTCGAACCCCTCCCCGAGCGGGGCGGTCAGGTAGTCGCCCGTTGTGGTGGTGACCTCGGCCGCACACCCGTCCCGGGCGATGTACATCCTGGCCAGCGGCACCACGTTCGGCAGGTCGAACACCACGGCGGAGACGCCTCGCCTCGCCCGGACGAACTCCATCGCGTAGGCCCCGGACCCGCCGCCGATGTCCAGCACCCGATCCACGCCGTCGAGGTCGAGCGCGCGGATCACCTCGCCTGCCGTCTGCGTGGCCCGCGAATGCATGGCCGCGATGAACGGACGCAGCCAATCGTCGCCGCGCTCATCGATCTCGGGCAGACCGGTTGGATGGCCCGTGCGCACGACCTCGGTCATGCGGCTCCAGGTGTCCCACACATGGTTGGTGTGACCGAGTCCGCCCATGTAGTCTGGCTGCCCCTTGACCAGGTAGGCCTGGGCCAAAGGCGTGTTCTGGAACCGGCCCTCGTGTTTCTCGAGCAGGCCGAGCCCGACGAGCGCGTTCATCAGCCGGTCGGTCGCGCGCGGCTGGGTGTCGAGCGCTTCCGCCATGTTCTCCGACGTCCGCGCCTCCGCGTTCAGCGCTGTGAACAACCCCAGCTCGAAGGCCGTCAGCAGCGGGCGGCTGCGCTGGAACGCGGTCGCCATCTCCATGATCGGTTTGGGCGACAAGGGTGGTGTGATCTGGGCGGAGTCCATGCGTCTCCCTTCGAGCCGGCCATGGGCGGCCGACTTGGTCATCATAGCCAATTGCGAAGGGTGACGGGAAGGGCGGAGCTCAGGCTCCGTAGCCGGCGTACTGGGCCGCCGTACCGTCTTTGACGAAATGCATCAGCAACGACTCGAGCACGGGCTGCGGCTCCGCTGCCGATGCCGCGACGGGCAAAAAC
>JANYLG010000178.1 GCA_025363775.1 Acidobacteriota bacterium
TAGGCGACCCGGCGGTGCCGTCGTTCCGCCAGCGCTCCGGCCAGCATCTCCACGCCCCCCATGTAGTCGGCCGCCACCTGGTGGAAGATGGGAGGGTCGAGCTGCCGGTTGATCAGCACCACCTCGAAGTCGCTGCCGACCAGGTCCTTCCAGAACTGGGGGAGCCTGGGCTTGGCGCTGGTGAACGGCGGCGCCGCGATGATCCCTTTCATGTGCAATCGCCGCATGTCGCGGACACGGGCGGTATATGTCTCCATCCTGTAGGAGCCGTTGCAGAGCAGCACGTGGTACTGGAGCGCGCTGGCGGAGTCCTCGATGGCGCGGATGACCTCCGCGTAGTAGAGGTCAGAACTGTTGGGGACGATCACGCCGATCAGGTTCGACCGGCCGGTGGCGAGCGCTCTCGCCAGCTGGTTGGGCTCGAAGTTCATCCCGCGGATCGCCGCACGGACCCGCTTCTTCGTCGTCTCCGAGATCCGCGGGCTGTCCCGGAGCGCCAGCGAGACGGACATCGCCGACAGCCCAAGTTGTTTTCCGATGTCGCGGAGCGTGATTTCCCGTGCCACTAAGTCCTCTCGGATCGACCGGGTAGTTATACCACACGGTCGCCGGACCGGCGTCACCCGTCAGCGACGTCGAACGTGTGCGTGGCGATTCCTGCTATTCTCTGACCGGAACTGCCGGAGGACCGCATGATCATTCACCGCCTGCCCTACGGGACCGGATGTCTCGAGTTCGACCTCGCCCCAGCCGCCGAACGGGAACACACCATCGACACACTCGCACCGCGCGCGGCCACGCCCGCTGCGGACCCGGCCGCCGACGTGGAGGCCGCGCTCGGCGCGGCGACCCTGCCGGACTATCGCGGAGGCGGATGCGCCATCGCCATCAACGACAAGACACGACCGGTTCCTCACGACTGCCTGCTGCCCCCGCTGATCCGTCGACTGGAACGTGCCGGCGTGGCCCCGGACGACATCCTCCTGATCATCGCCACCGGCACACACCCCGCCATGCCCCTGAGCCAGTTTGGCGAGGTTGTCCCGCAGGACATTCTTCAGCGATACCGCGTCACCTGCCATGACGCCCGTCACGAGGACCGGCTCTCGTTCCTCGGCGACACCTCGAGAGGCACGCCAATCTGGGTCAACCGCGAGTACCTGGAACGTGAGATCCGAATCGTCGTCGGGGTCATCGAGCCACACCAGTTCGTCGGTTTCTCCGGCGGCGTCAAGAGCGCAGCGATTGGCCTGAGTGGGTACCCAACCGTCGCCCACAACCATGCGATGATGGCGCAACCGCTCGCTCGGATTGGTCGGTACGAAGACAACCCATGCCGGCAGGACATCGAGGAAATCGGTCGCCGAATCGGCGTGCACCTGGCCCTCAATGTTATTCTCGGCGAGCAGAAGCGCATCATCCGCGCGCTCGCCGGCACGCCCATCGACGTGATGCGGCAGGGGATTCCGCACGTCCGGAGCCTGAACCAGGTCGAAGTGGGCCGGCCGTACGACTTGATGATCGTGTCACCGGGTGGTCACCCGAAAGATGTGAACCTGTACCAGGCGCAGAAGGCGCTGGCGCATGCGGCGCTCGTGACGCGCCCGGGAGGGACGATCCTCCTTGCCGCCGCGTGCCCGGATGGGACCGGAAGCCAGGCCTACGAGGACTGGATGCGCGACCCCGACATGACCTCGCACGAGGAGGTCATCGCGCGGTTCTCGCGCGAGGGCTACAGGATCGGCCCGCACAAGGCGGTCCTGATCTCTCGCGATGCGTCCAGGTTCCGTGTCCTCCTGCATTCGGCGATGCCGCCCCGGTTCGTGGAGCGATTGCTGCTCACGCCGATCCCCGATTTCCAGCAGGCGGTCACTGACGCGGTCGAAGCGCTGCCGCGTGGATCGCGAATCGGAATCATGCCCCGTGCAAACGCCACCATCCCGGTGATCGGCGCAGACAGCCACTGAGTGTCCCCAATCCCCTGAGCTGACGCGGCCAGAGCGTTTCAAACGGTTCACAACGAGGTTTACCGGTCAACTGACGATCGCTGCCCTTCGCAAAACACCTTGGCTTCCTCGTGGGTTGGGATTATCATCTGCGCGCTGGAGTTGCTGCGCACTTGCTGGAACTTGATGAGGAGCACACATGAAACATGGGATTCTGATACACGAACCAGACGACGACGTCGGTGTCGCCGTCGAAGACCTTGCAGCCGGAGCAGAAATTGGAGTGATCACGCTCGAGGGCAAGCCGGTCGGGACCGTGAAGCTCATCAACGATGTGCCGCTCGGGCACAAGGTTGCCATGCGCGACCTCACGAGCGGGAAGGATGTGATTGAGTATGGCCGGGTGATCGCGGTGGCCATCCAGGGCGCGCCGCGAGGGTCCCATGTCCACACCCACAACATCAAGACGAAGAGGTGGACAGCATGATCAATCCACAGGATCTGAAACTCACCGGATATCGCCGCCCCGATGGGCGCTTCGGGGTTCGCAACCATGTCCTGATCATTCCGGTCGACGATCTCTCGAATGCAGCGGCGGAAGCTGTCGCACACAACATCAAGGGCACGATGGCTCTTCCGCACCCCTACGGCAGGCTTCAGTTCGGCGACGATCTGGAGCTGACCTTCCGCACGCTCGCCGGCCAGGGCCGGAATCCGAACTGCGCAGCGGTGATCGTCATCGGCATCGAGCCGAAGTGGACGGATCGCATCGTCCAGGAAATCGCCAAGACGGGGAAGCCCTGCGCAGGATTCAGCATTGAGCGATCCGGGGACCTCAAGACGATCGAGGCGGCATCCCGGAAGGCCAAGGAGTTCCTGCACGCCGCGTCCGAGATCCGGCGCGAAGTGTTCCCGGTGAACAAGTTGACGATGAGCTGCAAGTGCGGGGAATCCGATACGACCTCCGGCCTGGCAGCGAATCCCACCGTGGGGCGCGCGTTCGAGCGGTTGGCCGCTGCCGGCGCGACGCTCATTTTCGGGGAGACCACCGAGTTGACGGGCGCCGAGGACCTCGTGATGGAGCAGTGCGCCACCCCCGAGATTGCCGCGCAGTTCAAGGCCGCATTCGACGACTACCAGGCGCTGGTCGAGTCGCAGGGTGTGAGCCTGGTCGGATCCCAGCCGACCGAGGGGAACATCCGCGGAGGACTCACGACGATCGAAGAGAAGGCTCTTGGGAACATTCAGAAGGCAGGGCGCTGCCCGATCGTCGACTTCCTGGAACCGGCGCACGAACCACGGAAGCCGGGTCTGAGTTTCATGGATTCGTCGTCGGCAGCCGCCGAAATGGTGACCTTGTGCGCCGCGGCCGGATCCGTCGTGCACTTCTTCCCGACCGGGCAGGGGAATGTGATCGGCAATCCGGTCATCCCCGTCATCAAGCTGTCCGCGAATCCGCTGACCGTCGCGACGATGTCGGAGCACATCGATGTGGACCTGAGCGCCATGTTGCGGATCGAGATGAATCTCGATCAGGCCGGCGACGCGGCGCTGCTGATGCTCGAGCGCACCATCAACGGCCGGTTGACGGCTGCGGAAATCCTGAGGCACAACGAGTTCGTGCTGACAAAGCTCTACCGCAGCGCCTGAGGGGTCAACAGGAAGAGGGGCGGCGCGCCATGCGCGACGTCCCTCTTCCCTCGTTCCCAGTCCATACAACATCAAGACGCGGCAGGCCGTTCGGCCGGGGGCGCGCGGCGCCATGCCGATCGACCGTGTCAAAGACGGCACGCCCTCGCCTGTGCGCTCTGCGCCGCTGCCGTGTCGTTCATCGGCGGCACGGCGTGGCGCGTCTGGGCGCGAGACCGGATCACCTGTCTATCGGAGGAGCGGCTTGCGCTGGACGGCTTTCCTGCCGTTGCCCGGCGGGCTCCAGAAGTCCTCGGCGCAAAGATCGCATTCACGGATCATCTGGACGCAGTACTCGTTGCGGCCGAGATCGGCGGCGCCGGTGTTGTTGGTGCCGCAGGCGAACTTCACGCGGGACTGCTTGGCGAGCCTGATGAAGGCCGCGCTGGGGATGCGGTGGCGGTTGTTGATCTCCATCGCGATCCCGTTCGCGGCCAGGCCGTCCACGATCCGCTTCATGCGCGCGGGCGTCCAGAGCCTGTCGTACTCTGGCGCGAGCTGTTCGGGAATGTACGTCGGGTTGACGTAGATGTCGATCGGCTCGTTGGCGAAGATGCCGGTCGCCCGTTCGACAAGCGTCTCCATGAACCGCTGAGGGTCGGCGATGACCCCGACTTCGTCCTTGATCCACAACCGCATGCGCCTGCCATTCTCGTCGGTCCAGGTCATCGCATCGGTGAAGACGTAGTCGAACTTCTCGAGCGTCTGCCTGGTGAAGAGGCGCACCCACTCGCGGCCCTCTGCCTGGAACGCGGTGTAGACCGGCTTGCCGTGCATCTCGCGCAGGAACGCCTCGAGCCCGGCGTCGCTGTTGATGGGGAAGCTGAGTCCGCCGTTGATGGCGATGCCGTAGGAGATGCCGGTCTCGCGCGAGCGGCGAAGCGCGTCTTCGAGTGTGAGGTCGCCCTTGACGTGCACGTGATAGTCCACGCTCGCCCCAGTGGCGCCTCGTGGGCCGAGGGGCTGGGCGGAAACGGGACAGGAGATCAATACCAGGCAAGCGAACGCACGGAGAAGGGACATGCGGGCTCCTTCGGGGTGCCTACTTCCAGAGAGCGTGCCACAAGGGCAGCAACTCGGTGAACACGCTGTCGATGGCGCGAACGAGCGCCAGCTGACGAAGTGCTGGGCAGACGGCCCACTTGCTTTTCGAGTAGTTGATGTACCTCGGCTCACACGTTGAAACCAGCAGTATCTTCAAAGGGCCCCACAGTCATCCCCCACGAAACCATACCGGGGATTCCATGATCGCTGGCACAAAGATGCATTGACCGCGTAGTGTGTCAACCGCCGAGCACACCACGGCAGCCCGCGGTAGCCCGCGCGCTCTCAGCGGAACGACACGCCGGCCGAGAACACCATCATCCTCAGGCGCGGCGATTGCAGGATGTCGGCTTCCGCGGCGATCGGGTTCATCGCGTAGAACCGGAGGTCGAAGCTGAAGGCCATCCGGTCGCGAAAGAACCACCGGCCGCCCCCGCCGAAGTTGAGCGTTTTGCGGCGTGGCGCGATCAGCGTGGGAGACGTCGTGGGTGTTTCGAACCCCAGCGTCGAGAAGCCGAGCCCTCCACTGAGGTAGCTCCATCCGGCGGCCGACCCGAAATTGAGCGACACCTGCGGCGACACGGCCGTGAAGCGCGCCGTGACATCGGTGCCCGACGTGGTGCCGTCCTCGGCCTCCACCACTCCCGCAGAGGCCCGGCCTATGGCGAGGTCGAGGCCGACGCCGAACGTGACCCCGCGCCACCGGACCGGGTAGACGTGCGCGCCCACATCGAAACCGAGTCCAAGCCCGGGCAGATCCGCCGCCGCCAGGCGATACGGGCTGGCGAGTTCAGCGCTCGAGGGGATCTTAAGGAGGGCGCCCCGCACGTCGATCACGTACCGGCCGATCGGCAGGTCCGACGCCATCTGGGCCTCGGCCGTTGACGCCAGCGAGATCACCGCGAGGAGCACGAAAGTCGCGTGAGGCATGGCCCTCATCTTCGCACAAAGCGCCCGTTCACGCGCTGGTGCTGACGGGCCGCTGCCCACCTGCGAGCGCTACGGGCGGGTATCCGCCGGGCGCTCTTCGATGTGTACGGGCCGTGCCTGGCGCGTGTCCGGGCGCCTGTCTGGGGGCCGAGCCTCTCCGCCGCCTCCCCGGCCAGGACCCCGCGGCGTGCATCCCCAGTGCATCCCCAAAGAAAAACGGCCCGGCGGTGTTTTGCCGGGCCGTTCTCGTAAGTGTTTGTTTTTATTGGCTTTAAGTTGGTCGGGGCGAGAGGATTCGAACCTCCGACCCCTCGGTCCCGAACCGAGTGCTCTACCAGGCTGAGCCACGCCCCGACCCAAGAAAGCTATTCTACCCCAGCGTCCCTCTCCAGGCCAAGACCTTTTATGTACTCGAGCGCCTGGTGCGCGGTCAGATCCGACTGGAGGGGCGTCAGCGACACGTAACCGGCGCGAATCGCCTCGTAATCAGACCGGCCATTCGGCATCCACTCGTCCTGCCCTTCGCCAATCCAGTAGTAGGGCCGGCCCCGCGGATCGTGGCGCTCGGTGACGGTCGTGGCGTGGTTGCGCGCGCCCTGCACCGTCAGGCGAACGCCTTTCGGCCGCACGCGCGGCACGTTGACGTTCAGGAACGTCCGCTTCGGCATCCCGTTCGCCAGCACCCGCTCGGCCACGTCACGCGCGACCCGCGCCGCATCGCTGAAGTCCCACTCTCCGGGGCCATACTGCAGCGACACGGCAATCGCGGGAACGCCCAGCAGCGCCCCTTCGAGCGCTCCCGAGACGGTCCCGGAGTACGTGACGTCATCGCCGACGTTCAGCCCCTTGTTGATCCCCGACACCACCAGGTCCGGGAGACCGCGCAGCACCGACGCGACCGCAATGTTCACGCAGTCGGTCGGCGTGCCGTCGAGCGCGTATGTGGAGTCCCTGACATGCTCGAGCCGGAGCGGGTGGTGAAGCGTGAGCGCGTGCCCGATTGCGCTCGCTTCGCGGCTGGGAGCGACAACGACCACCTGCCCGAGCGGCAACAGCGCGTCGGCCAGCGCCCGAATGCCCTCCGAGTGCACGCCATCGTCATTGGTTACGAGGATGCGAGTCATTCCAACCACCGAGTATAGCAGGCTCATCGCTCGCGGGGCTGAAGCCCCGCGCCACACCGGCAAAGGCGCCGCGCCACACCGGCAAGGGCCTCGCGCCACATCGACAGGAGCCTCGCGCCACACGACGAAGCTGGCTCGCGGGGCTGAAGCCCCGCGCCACACCGACAAAGGCCCCGCGCCACACCGACAAGGGCCCCGCGCCACACCTGCAAGGGCGCCGCCCCCATACCGGCAAGGGCGTCGCCCCACATCACACGGCAGCACGAAGCAGCGCTCAGTCTTTCTCTCTGACAAGGGCGGCGAGCAGCACCGTCGCAAGAAAGGCCAGGCCGGCGCCAAGCGCGAACGCGGCCTCCGGGCTCACGATCTTCCAGACGAGGCCGAACACGACGCTCGCCAGCAAAGAGCCAAGGCCGAGCGCCGCGTTGTAGATGCCGAACGCCGTGCCGCGCAATGAGGCTGGGGCCAGGTCCGCGATGAGCGCCTTCTCGGTCCCTTCCGAGAGACCGTAGTAGAAGCCATAGACGAGGAACCACGCGACCAGGGCCGCCACCGACGTGCTCAGTGCGAACCCGGCGTACACCAACGCGTAGATCAGCCAGCCGGCGCCAATGACCACTCGCCTTCCCCATCGATCCGACTTGATGCCGCCCCACACCGACACGACCGCCTTGACGACGTGCAGCAGCGCCCAGATCATCGGGATGAATACCGCCCCCACGCCGACGTCGCTGAGCCGCAGCAGGAGAAACGCATCGGCCGAGTTGCCCAGCGCGAAGACGAGCAGCACGATGAGCAACCGGTAATAGCGAGGCGGAAGATCACGCCAGCCCTCCCGCGCCGACTCGACGCCACGGGCCGCGTCCGCTGGCAGACCGGCCGCCTCGGCCCCCGGTTCCTCGAGCAGGAACAACGTGGACACGGCCAGCGCGCCCGGGATGATCGTCAGCGCGAACAGCAGGCGATACTGCCCGGGAAACAACAGCAGGAACAGTGACGCCAACGCCGGCCCCAGCACGGCCCCGACGTGGTCCATCGCGCGGTGGAATCCGAAGACCCGCCCGCGGGTCCGTGGCGTCGCGCACGCGGCGAGCAGCGCGTCGCGCGGCGCTCCACGCACGCCCTTCCCCACCCGATCCAGGAATCGCACGGCGAACAACTGCGGCCAGGACGTGACCAGCGCGACAAGCGGGCGAACGGCGGACGAGAGCGCATATCCGCCAATCACGATGGGACGGCGCACCCGCCAGCGGTCGGAAAGGTGGCCCGATACGATCTTCAGGAGGCTGTTGGCGGCTTCCGCGAACCCCTCGATGAGTCCGAGCGACAGGGCGCCGGCGCCAAGGACGCGCGTGAGGTACAACGGGAGCAGCGGGTAGATCGCCTCACTCGCGGTGTCGGTGAAGAGGCTTGTGAGCCCGAGGAGCCAGACCGGCCGGGCGAGCCCGAACACGGTTCGCCCCGGCCCTGGGGAAGACGCGGCCATGCGCGGGCCATCAGTGTGCGGTGTCATCGGACTTCGGCATCACGAGAGTATCCGGGGTCATCCAGGCAGAGAACCGCTTCGTCGACACGGCTTCGATCGTGGCCGTGCTACACCTTCAGGAAGACCCGGCGGCGGTACATCACCCAGAGGATGGCGTACAAGACCACGAGGTTGGTCAGCGCGAACAACAGCGAGGCGTTCTTCGGCGAGGCGAGCGGCTCATACCACCCGCGGTACACGAACCCCTGCAACGAGACCAGCGTTCCGGCCGCGTTGGTCACCTTGATCAGTCCCATTGTCTTGGCGATGAGACCCGACAGGACGAAGAGTGCGATCGCGTTGACGCCCAGGACGACACACGGCTTGGTCCACCACCTCCAGCCCTTCACGTCGATCGTCCAGTAGCACGCGCCAAGACCGACCGCGCCCGCTCCACCCATGAACCAGGCGTAGGAACTGGTCCAGAGATTCTTGTTGATCGGAAATGCCAGGTCCCACATCAGGCCGATCGCCATCGCGGCGACTCCGGCGGCAACCATCAGCAGCGACTTGGTTCCGCCCGGGACGGGCGCGCGCAGCCAGAAGCCCGTCACCACGCCCATCAGTGTGCTCGCGACAGCCGGGAGGGTGCTGAGCAGCCCTTCGGGATCCCACGGGCGCTTCCCCCACATGTGGTTCTGGCCGATCCACGCGCGGTCGATGAACGCCCCGAGGTTCCCCGCTGCGGTGAGGTCGCCGGGGTTGTGGCCCGGATACGGCGCGAAGACCATCGCGAGCCAGTAGCCCACCGTCAGCCCGACAATCCAGATCATCAACCGGGCCGCGTGCGCTCGGTCATTCCGGTCAGGATGCGGCGAGGTCAAGCGGAAGATCGCCGCCGCCGCCAGGTAACAGAGGCCGATGCGTACAAGGACGCCAGGCAGCCGCAGCGTCGCCAGCCTGAAATACGGGAACCCGGCGAGAAACCAGCCGAGCGCCATGATCGTCACCCCTCGGCGCGCCACCTTCCACCCCGCCCCCATCGTCGCCCTCGAAAGCGTCATCGAGACGCCGACCATGAACAGGAAGAACGGGAAGATCAGGTCCGTCGGGGTCCATCCATTCCATTCGGCATGGAGCAGCGGCCAGTAGGCATTGCTCCAATCGCCTGGGTTGTTGACGATGACCATGGAGGCCATCGTGAGCCCGCGGAAGACGTCGAGGGAGACCAGGCGCGCTGAGAGGGCCGGTGCCGGCTCGGCAGTCCGTGTCATCGGCTGAGAGATTAGCAGTAAGCTAGGTACATGCGCAAAGCCGCTCTCGCGCTTGTGCTGGTCGGCCTCCTGTTCCCCGCGTTGGCTGCAGGCCAGGCCGCCATTGCGATCCAGGGACCTCCGCAGGAGGCTGGCACCTTCCTGAAGCCCGACCTGGTCGAACTCGTCGCGCTCGCCCCGACGATCCACCTCGACGTCCGCTATGCCACCGCGAACAATCTGGTCGGTCGCCCGGTCTATGCCGAAGCCCGCGCATTCCTCCAGCGACCGGCGGCCGAGGCGCTCGTGCGCGTCAGCGCCGCACTGGAGAAGGGCGGCTACGGTCTGCTCGTCTTCGATGGCTATCGCCCCTGGTCGGTGACCAAGATGTTCTGGGACGCGACGCCGCCTGAGAAACGCGAGTTCGTGGCCGACCCGTCAAAAGGCTCGAAGCACAATCGCGGATGCGCAGTGGACCTCTCCCTCTATGCCTTGGCGACCGGGCGCGAGGTTGGGATGCCGAGCGCCTTCGACGAGATGTCACCGCGGGCCTATCCGAGCTACACCGGCGGCACCAACGCCGAGCGAGCCGCGCGCGACCTGCTGCGGCACGCCATGGAGGGCGAAGGATTCACGGTGGACCCAAACGAGTGGTGGCACTTCAACTACCGCGACTGGCCGAGCTACCCCATTCTCAACCTCCAGTTCTCTCAGATCGGGAGGTCGGAACGGTAGGGTGATTGACTATGATTCCCCTGGCCGATGATCTTGCCCGTCAGGTTCGCGAAGGCGAGTTGTACGAACGCTACAACGGCGACTGGACACGGTGTGTCGCGTGCGGCCACCGCTGCCCCATCCCGAACGGCGCTCAGGGGGTCTGTAAGGTGCGATTCAACCGCGACGGGCGGTTGATGGTGCCGTGGGGATACGTGGCCAGCGCCCAGTGCGATCCGATCGAAAAGAAGCCGTTCTTCCACGTGCATCCGGGCGCGCTCGCCTTCAGCTTCGGCATGCTCGGCTGCGACCTGCATTGCGGCTACTGCCAGAACTGGGTCACCTCGCAGGCGCTTCGCGACCCACAGTCGGTGTTGCGGTCTGAACCGGCGACGCCGGAAGGCCTGGTGCGAACTGCCGTGCAACTCGGGGCGAAGGCCCTGGTCAGCACCTACAACGAGCCGCTGATCACCGCGGAATGGGCAGTTGGGGTGTTCCGGCTCGCGAGGTCCGCAGGGTTGCTCACCGGGTTCGTCTCCAACGGCAACGCCACACCCGAAGCGCTCGAGTACCTGGGGCCGTGGGTGGACCTCTTCAAGGTGGACCTCAAGGGATTTGACGACAAGCGTTATCGACAGCTCGGCGGCCGGCTGCAGCCGGTCCTCGACACGATCGTTACCCTTCATCGGATGAGGCTCTGGCTGGAGATTGTCACGTTGCTCGTGCCCGGGTTCAACGACTCGGACGAAGAACTCCGCCGGCTGACCGGGTTCGTCGCCGACGTGTCGCCTGCGATCCCCTGGCATGTCACCGCGTATCACCAGGACTACCGGATGAGCGGGACTGGCGGGACGACGGCCGCCATGCTCGAGCGCGCGGCCACAATCGGGCGGGCGGCCGGATTGCAGTATGTCTACGCGGGCAATATCTCGGGAACGGTCGGCGATCTCGAGAACACGCGCTGCCCATCCTGTCAGGAGACGCTCATCGAACGCCGCGGCTACCGCGTGCATCGCTATCGGCTGACGTCCGACGGCAGGTGTCCATCCTGTGCGACGACGATCCCCGGGCGCTGGAGCACGGCCCCGCAACCCCTCACGACCTGAGCGGTCCTGGGGTAAGATCGAACCATGTCGTTCGTCGATCACCTCGGCCGGCCACTGCGCAGCCTGCGCGTCTCTGTCACCGACCGCTGCAATCTTCGCTGCCAGTACTGCATGCCCGAGGCGGAGTACGTCTGGCTTCCGCGCGAAGACCTGTTGTCCTTCGAGGAGATCGTGCGCCTCGTGGGCGTCTTCGCGGGTCTCGGCGTGGACAAGATTCGCCTGACGGGCGGGGAACCGCTGCTCCGCCGCAACCTTCCCGACCTCGTGCGCCTCCTCGCCGCGGATCGGCGCCTGACCGACCTGGCACTCACGACCAACGGCGTCCTGCTCGCGGACCACGCCGAGGCACTCCGATCCGCAGGGCTCATGCGACTCACGGTGAGCCTCGATACCCTTCAGCCTGATCGCTTCACGACCCTGACCCGGTTGACCACCCACGCCCGCGTCGTGGAAGGGCTCGAAGCGGCCGCGCGGCTGTTCAGCACGCTGAAGATCGACAGCGTGATCATGCGCGGGGTGAACGACGACGAACTGATCCCCCTCGTCGAATACGCGCGGGCACACCACGCCGAAGTGCGCTTCATCGAGTACATGGACGTGGCAGGCGCCACGCAGTGGGCCGCGGACACGGTGGTGTCGCGCGCGGAAATCCTGCAGCGCCTCGGGGCGCACTACGGTGCGCTCGAGCCTCTCGGCGACGCCGTGCCGGCGCCCGCCGATCGCTTTCGCCTGCCCGATGGCGCGGTGATCGGCGTGATTGCCTCGACGACCAGCCCGTTCTGCGGTACGTGCGATCGCGCCCGGTTGACTGCTGACGGGCTGTGGCTCACCTGCCTCTACGCCACCGACGGCATCGATTTGCGCGCGCCGCAGGAGACTGTCCGCACGTTGAACGAGCTCGGTACGAGTCTGCGGGAGCCGTTTCTTTTTGTCGTGGTCGGCGAAGTGAAGGCGGGAAAATCGTCGCTGCTGAATGCGCTCTTTGGGCGTGATTTTTGCAAGGTGGACGTGCTCCCGATCACGGACAAAATCTACGTCTTCAAACATGCGGAGGAGGAGCGCGATGTGCCCGTCTCCCCGCAGCTCACCGAGTGCTATCGCACGTCGGCGGTGCTGCGCGATTTCAACATCGTGGATACGCCGGGCACGAATACGATCGTGCCTGAGCACGAAGCGATCACGCGGCAGTTTCTACCGCTCGCGGATCTGTGCCTGTGCGTTTTTTCCACGACGAATCCGTG
>JANYLG010000054.1 GCA_025363775.1 Acidobacteriota bacterium
GATAGGGAACAATCACTCATCGCGGGATGTCGGACGCCACGTGATACACTCCACACGCCCCAAGGTGCTCAGTCTGTCATGTGGTTCGTTCGCGTTGCCCTGAGTCGGCCCTACACATTCGTGGTCCTGGCGCTGACCATCCTGCTGGTCGGACCGATCGCCATCCTCCGGACGCCGACGGACATCTTTCCCAATATCAACATCCCGGTCGTCGGAGTGATCTGGACTTACGGCGGGCTGGCGTCGGAAGAGCTGTCGAACCGGGTCGTGTCGATTTTCGAGCGGAGCGTGACGACGACCGTCAACGACATCGAGCACATCGAGTCGCAGACGCTCCGCGGCATTTCGATCGTCAAGATCTTCTTCCAGCCGAACGTCAAGATCGAGATGGCGATCGCGCAGGTGACGGCGATCTCGCAGTCCGCGCTCCGGCAGATGCCGCCCGGCACCAACCCGCCATTCGTGCTCAGTTACAACGCGTCCACTGTCCCGGTGCTCCAGCTCGCGTTGTCCGGGCAGAAGCTCTCGGAGCAGCAGCTGTACGATCTTGGAGCGAATTTTCTCCGAACGCAGCTGGCGACGGTGCAGGGCGCGTCGATCCCTCAGCCGTATGGCGGCAAGCAGCCGCAGATTCAGGTCGACCTGAACCTCGCCGCGCTGCAGGCCAAGGGCCTGGCGCCGCTCGACGTCGTCAACGCGATTGGCGCGCAAAACCTGATCCTGCCGGCCGGCACGTCGAAGATCGGGTCGACGGAATACGACGTGGATATCAACGCCAGCACGAGGACGGTGGCGGAGTTGAACGACCTGCCGATCAAGATGGTGGGCCGGACCCCGATCTACATTCGCGATGTCGCCTACGTGCGCAACGGCTTTCCCCCGCAGACGAACATCGTCCGCGTGAACGCGCAGCGCGCGGCGATGATGTCGATTCTCAAGACGGGCAACGCCTCGACCCTCGATATCATCGAGCGCGTCAAGGAGGCGCTGCCGCGAATCAAGGCCGGCCTTCCACCGGAACTCGAGATCCACGAACTGGCCGACCAGTCGCTGTTCGTCCGCGCGTCGATCGACGGGGTGATCCGCGAGGCGGTGATGGCCGCGGGCCTGACCGCGCTGCTGGTGCTGGTGCTCCTCGGGAGCTGGCGTAGCACGGTGATCGTGGCCGTCTCGATCCCGCTGTCGGTCCTGGCGTCGATCATCATCTTCAGCGCGTTGGGCGAGACGATCAACATCATGACGCTCGGCGGTCTCGCCCTCGCCGTTGGCATCCTCGTGGACAACGGCATCGTCGCGATCGAGAACATCAACTGGAATCTCGAGCAGGGCAAGTCGCTCGAGGGCGCCATCCTCGACGGGGCAGAGCAGATCACGATCCCGACATTTGTCTCGACGATCTGCATCTGCATCGTGTTCGTGCCGATGTTCTTCCTCACCGGTGTCGGCCGCTACCTGTTCGTGCCGATGGCGGAGGCGGTCGTGTTCGCGATGCTCGCGTCCTACGCCCTCTCGCGGACGCTGGTGCCCACGATGGCGAAATACATGCTCGAGAGCCATGCGGATCAGCAGTCGCGCGGCGCGCGGAGCGTGTTTGGCCGGGCCCAGTCGTGGGTCGATGGGCAGTTCGGGCGGCTGCGTTCGGCGTACCGGCGGTGGCTGGAACGCTGCGTGGCGCGCAAGGGCGCGTTCAGCGCCATCTTCCTCGCCGGCTGCGTGGCCTCGCTCGGCTTGCTGCCCTGGGTTGGACAGGACTTCTTCCCGTCGGTGGACAGCGGTCAGTTCAAGCTGCATCTCCGTGCACCGACCGGCACCCGGATCGAAGAGACCGCGATGCTCTGCGACCTTGTCGAGCAGGAACTGCGGTCGGTGATTCCCGCGCGGGAAATTGCGGGCGTGATCGACAACATCGGCCTGCCGTACAGCGGCCTGAACCTCGCGTACACCAACTCGGCGCCCATCGGCCCGTCCGATGCGGACATCCTCGTTTCGCTGGCCGACGGGCATCGCCCGACGGCGGAGTACGTCCGTTCGCTGCGACTCGATCTCGTCCGGCGGTTCCCCGGCGTACAGTTCACGTTCATCCCGGCCGACATCGTCAGCCAGATCCTCAGCTTCGGGCTGCCC
Source organism: Acidobacteriota bacterium (assembly GCA_025363775.1). Classification (GTDB taxonomy): domain Bacteria; phylum Acidobacteriota; class Vicinamibacteria; order Vicinamibacterales; family Fen-181; genus FEN-299. Next base: position 2,125 of record JANYLG010000054.1, read on the forward strand.
GCCCCGATCGACGTGCAGGTGGTGGGCCGCGACCTCGACGCCAACCGCCGGTTTGCCGCGGCGCTTCGGGACAAGCTCGCGCAGGTGCCGGGCCTGGTCGACCTCCGCGTGCACCAGGCCTTCAACCAGCCGCAGTTGCATCTCACGTCGGACCGCACGCTGGCGGCCGAGACGGGATTCACGCAGCGCGAGGTCGCGACCAACCTGCTGATTTCGCTGAGCGGCAGCGGCCAGACGACGCCCACGTTCTGGTTGAACCCGGGCACGGGCGTCAGCTATTCCGTCTCGACCCAGGCGCCGCAGTATCAGATCGACTCGCTGCAGGCGCTCGGGAACATCCCGATTGCGGGAGCGAACGGCGCGCGGCCGCAGGTGCTGCAGGGGCTGACCTCGATCCAGCGGGGCGCCGGAACGGCGGTCGTGTCGCACTACAACGTGCAGCCGGTCGTCGACATCTACGGCGCCGTGCAGGGACGGGATCTCGGCGGCGTCGCGCGTGACATCGCCCCGATCCTTGACGCGGCCCGCACGCAACTGCCGCGCGGGTCGCAAATCATCGCGCGCGGGCAGATCGAGACAATGAACTCGTCGTTCAAGGGACTGCTGGCCGGCCTCGCCCTGGCGATCGTGCTGGTCTACCTGCTGATCGTCGTAAACTTTCAGTCGTGGCTCGACCCGTTCATCATCATCTCGGCCCTGCCGGCCGCGCTGGCGGGTATCGTCTGGACGCTCTTCGTCTGGGGGACGACGGTCAGCGTGCCGGCGCTGACGGGCGCGATTATGTGCGTCGGCGTCGCAACGGCCAACAGCATCCTGGTGGTGAGCTTCGCGAAGGGCGAGATGGAGCGCGGGCGCGACCCGGTGGCCGCCGCGCTCGATGCCGGGAGCTCGCGGTTCCGGCCGGTGCTGATGACGGCGCTGGCGATGATCATCGGGATGATCCCGATGGCCCTGGGCTTGGGCGAAGGCGGCGAGCAGAACGCGCCGCTCGGCCGGACCGTGATGGGCGGGCTTGCGCTGGCCACGGTGGCCACGCTCTTCTTCGTCCCGGCGGTGTTCGCGCTGTTGCACGGAGGAAGACACGGGAGGGCAGGCAATGCGGCGTGAAGAGCGGTGGAGCGGTGTGGCTGGAGCGGTCTCGCGAGGCGGCCTGTTCGTTCTCGGCCTCGCCGCGGCGGCCGGCTGCCTGGCGTGGTGGGGCATCGCCAGCCGCGCGGGAGCGATGACCACGCTGACGAGCGAGACGCGTGAGCTCAATACGCCGACCGTGGCGGTGATCAGGCCGAAGGCGGGAGCGCCCGAGGAACGAATCGTGCTGCCCGGCAGTCTCCAGGCGTTTGCCGATGCGCCGATCTATGCGCGCATCAACGGTTACCTCCGGCGGCGGCTGGTGGACATGGGCACGCGGGTGAAGGCGGGCCAGTTGCTGGCCGAAATCGACGCTCCCGAGCTCGAGCAGCAGCTGCAGCAGGCGCGGGCCGATCTCGCCACGGCCGAAGCGAACCTCCGGCTGGCTCAGGTGACCGCCGACCGCTACCGCGATCTGGTCAAGACCGAGTCGGTGACCCAGCAGGATGCCGACAACGCGGCGGGCGCGCTCGAGGCCAGGAAAGCCTCGGTGGAGTCGGCCCGGCACAACGTGCAGCGATTCGACCAGCTACAGGCGTTCACGCAGATCTACGCGCCCATCGACGGCGTGGTCACGGCCCGCAACACGGATGTCGGCGCGTTGATCGATCCGGGCGCGTCTGGCGGCGCCGCCCGGGAACTGTTTCACATTGCGTCGACCGGCCGGCTCCGCGTCTTCGTCAACCTGCCACAGCGCTTCTCTCGCGTGGCCCGCAAGGGCCTGGCGGCCGACCTGACTCTGGCGGAGTACCCGGGCCGGCGGTACGGTGCGGTGCTCGTGCGCACGTCTGAGGCCATTGACGTGGCGTCGCGGACGCTGCTGGCCGAACTGGAGGTCGACAACGCCACGGGAGAACTGCTGCCGGGTGCCTTCGTGCAGGTTTCCTTCAAGCTGCCCACGGCTGCGTCGACTTGGGTGCTGCCGGTGAACGCCGTGATCTTCCGTGGCGACGGCGTCAGGGTGGCGGTCGTTCAGCGCGATTCGACGGTGGTGATGACGCCGGTCACCCTCGGCCGCGATTTCGGGACCGAGGTCGAGATCCTCACCGGCATCGGCGCAGACACGATCGTGGTGGTGAGCCCGCCCGACTCGCTCGTGGACAAGCAACTCGTTCGCGTGTTTCAGAACAACGGGGGATCGGGCTCGGATACGGGCGCTACGCCCGGAACAGGACGGGCGCGGTGAACTGGCGGGTCGTCCTCGTCATCGGTCTTCTCGGTGCGGGCGGGTGTGCCACCGGGCCGAAGTACGTGCGGCCAGAGGCGCCCGTGCCCCCGTCGTTCAAGGAGGCCGGCGCCTGGAAACAGGCGCAGCCCAACGACGAGGCCGTGCGGGGCGCGTGGTGGGAGATCTTCAATGACCCGCTGCTGAACGGGCTCGAGGAGCGGCTCGAGGTCTCCAACAACACGCTGCGCGCGGCCCAGGCGCAGTTCGATCAGGCGCGCGCCCTCGTCCGCTACGCCCGCGCGTCGAAGGTTCCCCAGGTCTCGGGAACCGCGGCCGTCGTCAACAACAACCAGTCCGATAACCGGCCGCTCCGCAACCCGACGGCGGCGACGCATTACACCGACTACCTGCTGCGGCTCGACGCGTCGTACGAGCTGGACGTCTGGGGGCGAGTGCGGTACGCCGTGGCGGCCAGCCGCGCGTCCGCGCAGGCCAGCGCCGCCGACCTGGAAGTTGTGCGCCTGAGTCTTCACGCGGAGCTCGCCGCCGATTACTTCGCGGTTCGCGCGCTGGATGCGGAGCGGGAGATTCTTCAATCGAGCGTGGCAGCCTATGAGAGAGCCCTGGAATTGACGCGCAACCGCTACACGGGCGGCGTCGCGTCCGCCATCGACGTCGCGCAGGCGGAAGCGCAGCTCGAGGCGACTCGCGCGCAGGTGATCGACCTCCAGGCGCGCCGGGCGCAGGTAGAGCACGCCATCGCGGCTCTGATCGGTGAACCCGCGTCCACCGTCAGCCTGCCGGTGCGGCCGCTGGCTGGCGATCCGCCGCCGATTCCCACCGGGCTGCCCGCGGACCTGCTCGAACGTCGCCCGGATATCGCGGCGGCGGAACGGCGCGTGGCCGCGGCCAACGCCCAGATCGGCGTGGCAGGTGCCGCGTTCTTCCCGGCGTTGACGCTGACGGGCACGACCGGGTTCGAGAGCGCGGCGCTGCTCGATCTGCTCCGCGGTGTCAGCGGGTTCTGGACCGCCGCTCCTGCCGCCGCGATGATCCTGTTCGATGGAGGACGGCGCCGGGCCGTGTCGGACCAGGCGAAGGCGGGCTACGAACGCACCGTGGCGGTGTACCGCGAGACCACGCTCGCGGCATTCCGTGAGGTCGAGGACTACCTGGCAACCCTGCGCGTCCTCGACGAGGAAGCGACCGTCCAGCAGCTGGCGCTGGCCGCGTCCGAACGGGCGCTCGCGCTCTCCACCAACCGCTACAAGGGCGGCATCGCCACCTATCTCGAGGTGATCTCCGCGCAGAACACGGTCCTGGGTAACCGCAGGACCGCGGCGAACATCCTCGCGCGCCGCCTGACGGCCAGCGTCCTGCTGATCAAGGCGCTCGGCGGCGGGTGGGACGCGTCAAAACTGCCGGCGCGCTGAAGAGGGACCCGCACCTTCTCGAGTTCGTTGGCGCGGGCCACACTGCGTCAGGCTTCTGCAGAGATCAACCAGCAGGTCGCGCGCCGTCTCCCGCCGCAGCGTGGTCGAACCCGGGTAGTCCACGAAGGCGGGGTAGTCGTGGTCGTTCACCGTGGGCGCGACGACCACTCGACCCCGACACATGCGGTTTCCCTTAGTACTTCGACTCGCAATGACGGCACAAATACGTCGCAGTATTTGTGCATCGAAGGACTTAGGTACGTTTGCCGTCAGCCGCGTTTCATGGCCGCGCGAATGCGTCCCCCCAGCAGTTGCCCGCCGAAGAACGCGCCGACGAGCACCGGGAAGGTGCTCAGGCGCCACCCGAGGCCGGCAGCGAGGCGCATGACGACGATCAGTGGCACCGGCGCATGAACGGCCAGGAACCACCGGAGCGAGAACTTCCTGACCCCGGCCCGCCAGAAGCCGAAGGGGAGGTTGAGAATCAGGGTGGCGGCCCCGACGGTCAGCAATGGAAGCCAGGTCATGGGTGCATGGGACTCCTCGAATCACACCGGTTACCGAAGCGCGCTGACCAGGCCCATGACAAGCCCGGCGAGGCCGAGGGCCACCGATCCGAACCAGACCCGCCGGCTGCGGCTCAGCGCGGACACGGCCCCGAGCGCAATCGACACCTGCAGCAGCGCGACCGCGTCCGCGTAACCGTGATGCCGATGTATCAACACGTCCGCGTCGCGCTCCTTCTGGTCGCGCTCCCGCTGTTTCTCCTCGGCCATCTTCTTGATGTCCCCCTGCTCGCGCGCGTAGCGGGCCTGCAGATCGGCGTAGGACGCGGGCGGCGGCTTTTCGATCGCCAGCCACGACGTGCGCGACGCCTCGGCCACGGCGGACTTGATGCCCTTCGCCTGGTAGAAGGCCCACTGATCGGAGGCCTCGGCCTGCAAGCGCGTCGCCTCCGTTTTCAGCAGCAGCGCTTCGTTGATGGTGGCGCCCGCTTCGAGCGCCGCGACGGCCGCGCAGGCGGCGAGCAGGGCGGTGGTGAGCGCAACCTGTTTGAGCAGGCGGCCGCCCTCGTGTTCGAGTTCGTCCTGGATAGCCTCGTGGAGCTTCTCGGTGGGAACCTCAGCTTCTTCAGGCACCGCGTCCTCCTGTGCGCGCAGCGTCACTGCGCATCCTGCACCGCCACCATCAACCGACGATCGGATGGTCTCTCGAGTCCATGTTGGAGTATAGCAAATGGAGCGAGGTGCCCGGAGGAGCCGAGCGACGCTCAGGCGGGGCTGGGCGCGATCATGTCATCGACGCCAACCCGTTCGAGCCGAGCAGCGAGGTCTGGCGGAAATGGTGCCGTGACGACAACCGGCGCGTTCGACACCGGCTGGCTGAACGTCACGCGCCAGGCGTGAAGCGCCTGTCGCGCCATGAGTTCGCCCTCGTCCTCATAGAGAACAACGAGTGGCAGTGGCCGTGGAGGTGCCGCCGACTCGCCCTCTCCATGTGGTCGCGGTGGTTCATGCTCTATTTCGTGACGACCAGGATCGAGAAGGACTCCGCCACCATCGGGACGTGCGGCGACAGCCCGTGGCGACACGCGCCACGGGCCGCTACCCGCAGACCCGTCCTACTTCTTTGTCGCCGACGTGCGCGATCCGGCCGATTTCGTCGGGGTCCCCTGCGTCGTCGACTGGCTCAGGCTGATCAGGTTCGCGAGCAGTTGATACGCTCCCTCGACCTGCGCCGGGGCCTGACGCCAGAGGCCGAGCCCGACGTAGAGCCACCGGCCCTTCCCGACCCGCGCCTCGACGAGCGCGCCCGTTTTGACGCCCTTGTTGTCCGGGAACGGTTCCTCGACGGTCAACAGATCGACGTACTTCGGATCCTTCTCGCCCAGGAAGTACAAACCGCGCTCCTGCACCCAGCCGATCCACGTCGCATCGCTGATCTTGTTCGGCACGTTGAAGACCGGGTGGTCCGGCACCACCACCTTCACCGGCCCGTTCTCGTCAGTCACGCGGCTGTTGCTCACTTTTGCCGGGTACGGCCCGTACTGCGCCTGGTTGAACTCCATCTTGTTGTACTGCACGATGACCGTGCCGCCCTGCTCGGCGTACTCGATCAGGCGGCGGTTGTACGCGCGCAGGTCCGGTCGCCGCTCGTAGGCGCGCACGCCGGTGACGACGACGTCATAGCTCGAGAGGTTGCCCCACGCGAGTTCGTCGGGCCCGATGAACTCGACTTTCGCTCCCAACTGCTCGAGGGCACCCGGCACCTGATCCCCGGCGCCGACGATGTAGCCCACCTTCACGTTCGGGGCCGCCTTCACCTGCATCACGTGTAGCGCGGTCTCCGCCGGCTTGATCACCTGCCGGCGCTGGATGTGCGGGTAGTCGATCTCCTGATATCCGCTCGCGAACCGCGTGCTTCCGTTTGCAGGCGACGTCACCACCGCCCGGAGCGTGTAGTCGCCCGGCTTGATCCCCGCCGGCACGGCGACCTTGAACCGAATCGTCATCGATTCGTCCTCGTTCGCGAAGGTCAGAGGCGCCGATGCCGGCGTGGCTTTCCACCCCGCTGGCAGCTCGAGGGCCACGGTCGCCTGCGCCGGGCCCTTCGTCCCGTTGGTCACCGATACGTGGATCTCTCGCTCGTTCACCTTCGGCGACGCCGCGCCAGCCGCGGCCGGCACCACCGCCGTTCGCGGGGTCGTCTTCACCGAGAAGGCCGGAATCACGTTCAGCTCGATCCGCTTTTCGCCGAGGAAGATATCCTTCGCGTAGCGATACTGGACCGGAAGCGCCTTCGTGATTTCCGCACCGCCGACCTGCAACGTGAACGTCGCACGAAATGGCGTCGGACAAAACGGCGCGCCAAATGGCACGTCGGGCTCGAAGATGTCGAGCGCCGCCTTCGGCGGCTTCACGTTCCAGTACTCGTCGGTCCAGTACGGTGTCGTCAGCTTTGCCGCCTTCGGTACCTGCACGTTCGCCGTGCAGCTGTAGAAGGCGTCCCTCTTCACGGAACCGGGCGTGCAGCCAGCGATCAGCTCGAAGCCCGCAAGCGTGACGGCGCTCACCGTGACGTCGGCTGCGCCGCGATTCACGACGAGCAGGGAGACCTTCACCGGCTGCCCGGCAATCACGAGCCCGTCGTCGGCCAGCGCCTCGAATGTGAGGCCCTGCGCCGCCAGCACCGCGTCCTGGTAGTCCTGCTCCTTCACCATGAGCCGGTAGTCGATCTCTGAGCGCTGGCTCTCGGTCATGCCCATCGATACGAGCTGCGCGCGGAGCGCGCGAACCGCGGCGAGACCGGCGACGATCGGCGCGGCCGTCCCGGCGTCGTTTCCGCTCTCGAATGCCTTGTGCGTGAGCTGCGCCTGCTCGACGATTGCAGCCACGCCAGCCTTCAGCGCGTCCGGCGGGTTGGCGCCGGCAAACTGCACCAGGCTCGCGAGGCTCGTGTCGATGCCATCAAAGAGGGAGGTCTCGTCTTTGTCCATCTGGCCCGGGATCGTCGTGTCCACGAGCTGGTAGCGTGCCGGCCCCCCTGCACCGCCGCGCCCGCCACCGATCCCCCCGGGCAGCGGCGGAAGCTGGCCCATGCCCTGACACTTGTGGTTGCTGCGCGCGTCGGCGCCGATCTCGGAGTAGGTGCGGCCAAGCAGCGGATCGAAGACCGACGTATCGACCGCGGCGGTCCTGAGCGGGGGAGCTTGCTGCGCCGGCGGCTGCGCACCGCCACCGCCTCCCGGCGGCACACCGATGACGCCGCCCCGTCCGGCCGTGAAGTACAGCTTCTTCGCCTGCCACGGCCTGAGACCCTGCGTGACCTGCTCCGGGAAGCGCGCGGGGTCAGCCGCGGCGCGGAACGCCTCCTTCGTCAGGACGGCCGTCGATTCGTGCGCGCGGTCGCCGCCGCGTCCCTGGATGTTCATCGTGAGGACGACGTCGGGCCGGAACGTGCGGATGAAACGGACGAAGTCGCTGACGACCTCGTCGCGGTGCCATTTTCTGTAGATTTCTGGCGGATCGAACGAGTACCCGAAATCGATCGCCCGGGTGAACCACTGCTCGGCGCCGTCGAGCCGGTGCGCCGACATCAGCTCCGAGGTGCGGAGGACGGCGAGGTCCTGAAAGAGTTCAGGACCGATCTCGTTCTGCCCGCCGGCCCCGCGCGTCGTCTGGACGTCGATCGAGCGAAGGCCCTGGCCGAGCGTGAACATCGCGTAGAGTTGATTGTGTTCGTCGTCGGGATGGGCCGCCGTCTGCAGGAAGGTGCCGACAACGTTCAACTTCCGGATTGCGAGGCCGAGCGCGACGTGGCCGCTCTCCTGCGAGACGAGGGACGCGACGCGGGCCTGTGCCCTGAGCCGGCCATCGCCTTGTCCGTGCCAGACGAGGGCTGCCGTCGCAAGAACGACTGAAGCGGTGAGGAGACGTCTCATGGTGGAGTCCTCTGCCCGTCGGCTCACTCGAGTTGCCCCCGCCCGCGTGCCCACAGTGTCGGGGCAGGCGGGCAGGCGGGCAACATGAGTGGCCTCGAGGCCTAGAAGCGGAACTTGAAGCCGAGCTGGAACTCGCGTTGTTCGAACCCGCTCTGGCTCGAGAATCCCCACGCGTCGGTCGGGACCATTGACAGCGGGTTCCCTGCCGTATCGACCGGGACCGTCGAGTTCACACTCTGGAGTTGCACGATATTGAACACGTTCTTGAACTCGGCGATGACCTCCAGCCTCATATTGCCATGCACGGGAAAGTACCGCGAGTAGCGCATGTCGACGTTGTACCGGTTCGGCATGTACATCGAGTTCCGACCGACAAACAGCGGGCGGTCGCTGCCATTGCCGTCGCCGTTCAGATCGCGGTTGCTCGTCAGAGTGAAGGGCAGCCCGCTGTTGAGCTGCAACATGAACCCCAGCTGGTTCTCGTTGAGGAGCCTGTTCACGAAGGCGTTCTTGAGCGGGATTGATGGTTGCGCCACGATGCTGCCGTTGAAGTTGTGGCGCGAGTCGAGGAGGTTCGGACCCTGGTCACGGTCGAGGTTTGTCGGGTCGGAGCGCGCGCTGTCGCTGACAAACGACAGGTTCCCATGGGCCGGCGCATTGTCGATGCCCTTGCCGTACGAGTAGTTGACGTTGAACTGCAGGCCGCGCGCCTGGCGAGAGAGCGACAGCGTGATCGCCCTGTAGGTCGACCAGGCGTTGGACTGCACCACGCTGATCGAGTTGAAGCGCGGATCCATCCGGGTGGCACCGCTGACCTGCGCAAACAGGCTGAAGAGCTTCGACGAGAAGCTGTAGTTCGGGGTGCCGACCGTCTGCGCGAAGCTGGTGTACCCGTATGGCTTGCTTCCGTCCTTGGCCGCCAGGTACGCCACGATGGTCGGGAACGTGTAGCTCCCGGAGAAGATCTCTTGCGTCTGCCGCCAGTCGGAGACGGCCTGAATATCTCCGCCCACTTTGAAGGCGTGGCTGCCGCGGATCCAGGAAACGTTGTCGATCACCTGGAGGATGCCCTGCTCGAACCCGGCGGGAATGTCGAACGGTGTGCCGAACGAGATGACGCCCGTGATGCGGATCGGCTGGCCGTTTCCCGAGAAGGGGCTCGGCGTGCGGCTCGTGTTCCGGTTCGCGTACTGCACGCGCAGCTCGTTCAGCTTGGTCCCACCCAGGGTCGACACCAACTGCGCCGCGCCGGAGTTCATGTCGTCGTGGTAGTCGTAGGTGGTGTCGATGGTTGACGTGCCGCCGCCAGCATTGCCCGGCTGCTCGTTGCCGAACCGCATGAAGCGGGCGGTCAGGCGGTTCGCGCCGTTGATCACGTAGTCCACCTTGCCGATGTAGAAGAGGGCCGTCTGCGAGAACGGCACGAAGGCCGGCTGAGGCTGAACGCCCGCCTGCGCGACAACGGCCGGGGTGAGGGTGATGACGCGTTGCTGCGAGAGGTCACGGAAGGTGCGTTCCACGGCGCTCGGTGTAGCTCAGAGCCATGCCGACGACGACCACCGCCACCGCCCCGACCACGTTGTACCACAGGAACGAGATCGAGGTGCTGAAAGCGACCAGGCCCACGACGCCCATTCCAGCGATCAAGCCCCAGAAGGCGCCGCGCCCGGTCGCCCGGCGCGTGCCGATGGCCAGGACGAAGACGCCGAGCAGCGAGCCGTAGAAGAACGAGCCGAAGCGGTTCACCACCTCGATCAGCGATCCCAGGCTGACAGCGTAGAGCGCGACGCCCGCGCCAAACAGGCCCCAGAAGCCGGTGGCGAACTTCGACACGAGCAGGTAGTGGGCGTCGCTCGCGTCCCTCACCAGGTGTCGCCGGTACACGTCGATCACAGTCGTGGTCGCCAGCGAATTCATCTCGGCCGAACTCGCCGACATCGCCGCCGCGATGATCGCGGCAATCAGGAGGCCGACCAGGCCGACCGGCAGGTGCGTGGTGACGAAGGTCGGGAAGACGTAATTGACATCATTGTACTTGGCGTCGCCGCTCACCGCGCGCACCAGCGATGCGGCCTGTCCCCGGATCGCCTTGAGCCGTGAGTCGGTGGAGAGCAGCCTCTCCCTGGCGCCTCCAATGCCGACCCGGTTCCCAGGCTGGTCGGCCGCCACCTCGTCGTAGGCTGCCTGCTGGCGGGCCGCAAAGGTCGCCTTGAACTCGCGTTGGAGCGCGGCGTACTCGCCGGCGCGCGGACTCGCCTGGACGCGCGAGAGCTGCGCCGGGTTGAAGAGCATCGGCGGCTCGTTGAACAGGTAGAAGACGAATACCAGGACGCCCATGAGGAGGATGAGCGCCTGCAGGGGGATCTTGACGTAGGCGCTCATCATCAGCGAGTGCCGGCCTTCCGCGACCGACTTCGCAGTGAGGTAGCGCTGTACCTGGCTCTGATCGCAGCCGAAGTACGCCAGCATCAGGAACAGCCCGCCGATCATGCCGGACCAGAAGGTGTAGGTCTGATTCGGATCGAAGGTAAAGTCGATCGCCTGGAGCCGATTGGTGACGCCGGCGAGGTGAAGCGCCTGCGCGAAGCCGACCTCGTGCGGCAGTCCCGCGATGAGCATCCCGACGGCGATGACGACCGCGGTCACGATCAGCCCCATCTGCTTCACGTCGGTCCACGCCACAGCCTGCACGCCGCCGAACATGGTGTAAATAGCCGTGGGAATCGCGATGAGCAGGACCGTGAACGTGAGGTTCAGTCCGAGCACGATTGACAGGACGAGCGCCGGGGCGGAGATGGTGACGCCGGTGGCGAGGCCGCGCGAGAGCAGGAACAGGATGCTCGTCAGCGCGCGGGTCCTGGCGTCGAACCGGCGCTCGAGGTACTCGTAGGCGGTGTAGACGCGGGCGCGGTAGAAGAAGGGGACGGCGGTAAACGAGAGGATGATCATCGCGACCGGCAGGCCGAAGTAGAACTGCACGAACCGCAGTCCGTCGGCGTAGCCCTGCCCGGTCGTGCCGACCAACGTGACGGCGCTCAACTGCGTCGCCATCACCGAGAGCCCGACCGCCCACCAGGGCAGGCTCCGGTTCGCCAGGAAGTAGCCGTCAACTTCCCGACTGCTCTTCGTGCGCCTGAGTCCATCGACGACGATCCAGAGGAGATATCCCGCGACGATCAGCCAGTCGATCGGGTGCATACGCGCTGGTGTCCGCTCTCGTGCCGGTTACGAGCCAAAGTACTTCCCGAACGCCCACAACGACACCAGCACGGCGATCTCCACGAGCACGGCGCCGATGAACACCCACGGGTGATCGACCCGGTCGTCGTCAACGCCGTGCGGGTCGGTTGCGTCGCTCACCACGCGGCGCTCCGTTCCCGCAGCCGCGCCTCGGCAGCTGCCAGCCGGTCGCGCGTCGTCGCGACCCAGGTCGCGTCACTCGCGAGCGCCGCTCGCGATTCTCCGAGGGCCCGCGTCGTCTCGAGAACCGCCGGCCCGCCCAGTGTGCGGCGCACCTCCACGAAGTGCCTCGGGCTGAGAACCTCCGCCAGGCGGGCCTCCGAATAGGTCAGCGCGGTCCCTGTCAGCTCCGCGCTCGCCGACGCCACGACCTCGCTCAACGCGACCGCGGAGTCCGCGTCCCTGGCCTTCACGATGCGGCCCGCGATCGCGTGCGCCGTGCGGAACGAGATCTGGTGCTCACGCACCAGCGTGTCGGCCAGCTCGGTCAGCGTGATCCAGCCTGACGTCGCGCGCTCTTCGAGCCGTGCCACGTCGAAGCTCGCCGTCGCCATCGCCGAAGCGACGAGCGTGAATGCGCGCGTCGCATCACGAAACACCGAGAAGACGAGCGGCTGCAGGTCGTCCTCGGTGTCGACGATGTCGCCGAACGGTGTGTTGTGGACGGCAAGGAGCACGCCTGTTGCCTGGCCGAGCGCCTTGCTGCCAATCGACCGCGCGTGCTCGAGGGCGACCGGGTTGCGCTTCTGCGGCATGATGCTGCTGCCCTGTACGAAGCCGTCGCCCAGCCGCAGGTAGTTGAACTCGGCCATGCACCAGAGGAGCATGTCCTGCACGAACCGGCCGAAGCCGACGAGCGCGACAGCGGCAGCCGCCATGTTCTCGAGGAGGTAGTCGACCGTCGCGATGCTCCCGTAGGTGTTCCCCGTGGGCGCCGAGAAGCCGAGGAGCGCGCTCGTCAGGTGGCGATCGATGGGGAACCCGGTGCCCGTGATGGCGCAGGCCCCGAGCGGACAGCGGTTGGTCGTCTCGTACGCCGACTGAAGCCGACGCGCGTCGCGCTCCAGTTGCTCGATGACCGCCAGCAGGTAGTGCGCGATGGTCGAGGGCTGCGCCGGCTGCGTGTGCGTGTGCAGGGCGATGATCGTGTGGCGATGCCGATCGGCGATCTCGACGAGCGAGTGCCGCAGCTTCAGCGTCGCGGTCAGCAGCTCGATCACCAGCGCGCGCTGTCCCATCCGATACAGGGTCATGTCGATGTCGTTGCGACTGCGGGCCGTGTGCAGCCGTCCGGCGACGTCTTCGCCGCACTGGGCGACCAGCAATTGCTCGACGTAGAAGAAGAGATCTTCGTAGCTCCCGTCGAACTTGACCCCGCGAACCTCGTCCTGACAGACCGAGTCGAGCGCGTCGCGGAGGATCGACGCCTCCCGCTTCGCGATAATCCCGGTCTCGGCGAGCATCACGAGATGGGCATAATGCTGCGCCATGAGCGGCGAGAGAAAGAACCGCTTGGCATCCTCGAAGTTCTCGTCCAGCACGCAACTGACGTACTCGGGTGCGAATCTCATGGGCGGGAGTATATCCCAGTCGGCGCACCGACATTCCATCGCGACCTTCTCGCCGCTCGACAACAAGAACGAGCGGTGGCTGGAGCTGGGACTGTTCAAGGATCGCCGCCACTACATGGCTGGCGAGCCGACATTCGAGGAGTTGATGGGCGAGCGCGACCGGATGTTGGTAGCCAACCCCAAGACGCGGTTCGTGCCGTCCGAGTTCCCTTACTACCGGCGAGTGTTCGAAACCGCGGACGGGTATTTCGATGACTACCGGGACTGTCACGCCTTCTGGAAGTTGTACGGGATGGATCTGCCCGACAGCGTGTTGAAGAAGGTGTCCTACCAGAACTCGCTGAGGGTCACGCGCCGTTCTGGAGCTTCCTGGACTATTTCATGGATGTGTCGCGGCAGGCTGAAAGGAGTTGTGCCTGGGCGCCGAACGTCACGCCGGCGTCAGAGGCTGCCGCCGTTGATCGCCATCCAGCTCGCAAGAGCGAAGATGACCATCCACCGGAATAGACCGCGGAAGGTCAACGTGCTCATCGACGTGGCGACTTCGCGCGCGAAGCCGACCATCGGGATGACGAGCGCGCCGAGCCATGCCCCACGCAGGACCACGGGAAGGCCCCGCCAGAGACTGTCGCCCGCGAGGAGCGCCACGTAGGGTGTCCGCGCGCGGATGGCCAGCGCGAGCCCCGCCGCCGAGTACACCCCGACGATGACGACACCTCCCCTGGCCCACCATGCATGCACGCCGGGAGGACCCGCCAGCCGATAGAGGGCGAGAACAGTGACCAGGAGTGTGGCGCCGGCGAGGATAACCGCCGTCGGCTGCCTCACCATCGCGAGGCCACCCGTCGCGCCCGCCGGCGACCACGTGGCCGCGACCATGAAGCCGAGCAGCAGGACCAACGGCGTCGCGGGATCGGTCAACCAGCCTGGTCCACCGATCCGTCCGCCCTGCGAGAGCACCCAGAGCGTGAGGCCGAAATACAACGCCGTGGCGACGATCACGCCGACCCTGATGGGCGACGGGCTCATCCAGGTCTCGTAGGCGCAGTCGAGCACGAGCGCGTCGAACGCCATCCTCACGACGAGCGCACCGGCGAGCCGCGCACGCGATCGCCAGCGCGATTCTGGGGCTGGGGCCTCGATGAGTCTGGCCTTGCGGTCTGGCATCGTCGTGGGATCATCATACCTTGCGCGCCGGCCGAGGCGCTCGCGGCTATCGTGCCGCCGCCGTTTCGGGGTACAGCTGCCGTGATGCCCGTCTCTGTCGCCATGGGCGCCTCACACGTTCAAGTTCACGCGATCGGTGGCGATACCGGGATCAATCCAGCCGCCGATGTTCGCCGCGATCCGGTCAGCCTCGGCTGGTCCCCAGCTTCCGCAGTCGTATTCGTGCAGCGGCTCGCCGAGGCCCAGGATCGGGTCCACGATGCGCCACGCGGCCTCGACAGCAGCTTCGCTCCCGAAGAGCGTGCGGTCCCCGCGCAGTGCGTCGCCGAGCAGGCGCTCGTATGCCTCCATCTCGTCGCCCCGATGGCGGTGTTCGACCAGACGTACGTCTTCTCCGATCATCGATTCCCCAGGCGCCTTGATTCGGGCGGTCAATGTTGTGGAGACATCCGGACTCAACCGGAAGCAGATCTCGTTGGAGTGACCGGCTCCCTTCGAATCGAAGAGGGCGTTCGCCGAAGGCTTGAATGTGACATGCACCTCGGTGACGGTGGCTGGCAGGCATTTGCCGGTGCGGATCCAGAACGGCACTTCGGCCCATCGAGCGTTCTCGATCGAGAGCCGCGCGGCGACGTAGGTTTCGACGTGCGAATTCGGCGCGACCCCCTCATCGGCTTGGTAACCATGATATTGCCCGCGCACCACATCGGTGAGGCGCAGGGGACGGACCGCCTTTAACAACGTCACTTTGGCGGCGTCGATCGCAGAGCTGTCGCCCGACGCCGGTGCGTCCATGGCGAGGAGCGAGAGGACCTGCAGGAGATGATTCTGGAAGACGTCCCGAACGGCGCCGACTTCCTCGTAGAAGCGGCCGCGGCCGCGTACGCCGAACGCTTCCGCCATCGTGATCTGCACGCTCTCGACGTGCGCCGCATTCCAGAGCGGCTCCAGAAACGCGTTGGCGAATCGGAAGTACAGGAGGTTCTGGACCGGCTCCTTGCCGAGGAAATGATCGATGCGGTAAACGGCCGGCTCGGGAAACGATTCGTGGAGGGTCGAGTTGAGGGCCTTCGCGGATGCGGAGTCACGACCGAACGGCTTTTCCACGATCACACGCGCTTGCCCGGCACAACCCGACCGTGCGAGGCCGGACGCGACGGTACCAAACAAGCTCGGCGGGATCGCCAGATAGAACAGCGGTCGTTCGGCCGAGCCGAGTGCCTGCCGCAGTCTATCGAACGCGGCAGGTTCCTGGTAGTCACCGGCCACGTAGGAGAGTCGCGCTGCTAACCGGCCAAATGCCTCAGGGTCCAAGCCTCCATGGGCGACGACGCTCTCTCTCGCACGTGCATGCAGTTGTTCGACTGTCCAGTCCGGCTTCGCGACGCCGATGACCGGGACGTTCAGATGGCCGCGGCGGGTCATGGCCTGTAGAGCGGGGAAGATCTGCTCGTAGGCGAGATCGCCGGTCGCACCGAACAACACCAAGGCGTCCGACCGGAGCTCAGGCATGGTCTCTCCACTGACGATAGCCGCCGACAGAGATCGCGAGGATGTTCATGTGGACCAAGGCCTATGTGTCAGCCGACGTGGAACTCTCGATGGCGGCGCACCGTGCTGCCGCCCACCCGTCCGAGGCCGACTATCCCCAATGGCATGCTGCTGACCCCCCTTGGTGGCTCACAGCGTCTGCTCGCGCATCCCCCGATCCGCTGAACACCGCACCACGCCGCAGCCACCACGTGCGCTCCCATTATCCTGCGTCACGTGCGGCGGCGGCGCCGTCTTCTTTTGCACACGGTTCGCTACGAGGCCACGGC
>JANYLG010000058.1 GCA_025363775.1 Acidobacteriota bacterium
GACAAGGCCGGCCTTGACGGTTGCCCGCGCCGGGAACGACTTCCCGAACACTTCCCGGTAGGCGGTGTTCATCGCGGCGAAGTCCTCGAGGTTCGGCAGGTAGACGACCGCGTCCACCACGTCGCTCCACTCGAATCCGGCAGCCTTCAACGTCCGCCCGAGGCGCGCCAGCGTTTCCCGCGTCTGACCGGCGGCATTGCCCCTGGTCGCGTCCGTCGCCCCCATCATGCCTGACAGGAACAGCCGGTTTCCTGTTCGGATCGCAGAACTCAGCAGGGGACTCGGCTTGCCCGGGGCGCCGTCCGCGCCCGGCGTCGTCAAGACGTCGCGCTGGCCTCCCTTGACGGCTGTCATCGTGATTTCCACCAGGTACTGCGGCGCTGTCAGCGCGGCCTTGACCGTCGCGCGGACCGGCGGGTTCGCCAGGAATGCCGTTCGATAGACGGCGTTCATCTCCTGGAACATGGTGGTGTCGGTGATGAACACGCGCGAGGACACGACGTCCGCCAGGGTCATGTCGGCGGCGGCCAGGATGTCGCGGGCATTCTGCAGCACGGTTTGCATCTGCGTCTTCATGTCCCCAGGGGCCGCCGTGTTGTCCTTGCCGTTGCGCGAGACCAGGCCCGACAGGAACAGCGTGTGTCCCGACTGGATGCCGTAGCTGTACGGCCTGGGCGACCGCAGCCACGATGCCGGGTGGATGACCCGGCGTTCGACGCCGATCGGCAGGGCCACCATGCTGATCTCGATGAGGGCCTCGGGTACGACGAGGTCCACGATGACCGTTGTTCTTGTCGGCGGGTCCTTCGGCCAGTACTTGCCGTACACCTCGTTCATCGCGGCGAAGTCCGCCTGGTTCTTCAGGTACACCGTGACCGCGGCCACCTGTTCCATGCGCGAGCCGTTCTGCTTCAATAGCGCGGCGAGATTGTCCAGCACGCGCGCCGTCTGCGCGCGCACGTCGCCGGCCACCATTCTGCCGCCCGCATCGGCCGGGAGCATGCCGGCGAGATAGACGAGGTCGCCCGCCACGACGGCCGGGCTGAACGGCGCAGACAGGGCAGGCGCCTGCGGCGCGGCCGCCGCCGGCAGGGCCGCAGCGAGCGCGACGACGAGAACGAGAGCAACGTGTCTCATGAGTGCCTCCGATCGCGACCGGATGTCTGGGAACATCAGGTACAATGCACGGTGACGCCGCGCGAAGGTGCCCGGCGATGTCCACGACCGCGGAGCCTTCGCGTGATGATTGAGCGACGTCGTTCGAAACTCCATGGGTGGGGAGTGTTCGCCACCGAACGCATCCCCAAGAACAAGCGCATTATCCACTACGCCGGCGAGAAAATCACCAACCGCGAGAGCGCGAGGCGGGAACAGGTGTATCTCGATCTTGGCACGATCTGGTGCTTCAAGTTGAACAGCCGATGGGTGATCGACGGGGCGGTCGGCGGCAACGTGGCCCGGTTCGTCAATCACTCGTGCACGGCGAACTGCTACGCGCAGATCGTGGACGGCGTCATCTGGATCCGCGCGGCGAAGACGATTGAAGCGGGTGACGAGCTGACCTACAACTACCAGACCGAGGGCGAGAAGAGCATCCAGTGCCGATGCCGGCCCGGCTGCAGGACGAGGCTGTAGTGCATCTGTTCTACCTGCACGGCTTCGCCTCGTCACCCGACTCCGGCAAGGCCGTCTACCTGCGCGAGCGGCTCGCGCCGCTCGGGCTGAGGCTGCACGCGCCAGACTTCAACCAGCCGGATTTTTCCACGCTGACCGTGTCGCGCATGATCGGGCAGGTGCGGGAGGCGATCGGCCGGCTGGAGCCCGGGCCGGTCGCCCTCGTCGGTTCGAGCCTGGGCGGGTTCGTGGCGATCCATGCGGCGGCCCGGGAGCAGGGAAGCGACGCGGCCCATCCGATCAGCCATCTCGTGCTGCTGGCGCCCGCCGTGGATTTCGCGTCCGGCCGTGACGGGTGGCTGACCGGCGCACAACTGCGGGAGTGGCGACGCACGGGTCGTCGCGACGTCTTCCATTACGCCTACGGCCGCACGTACCAGATGCACTTTGGCCTCTACGAAGATGGTCACGGCTACGATGCGTTCCAGACGCGCCCCGACGTTCCCGTGCTGGCGTTCCAGGGTGTCCGCGATACGGTGGTCCAGCCCGAACGTGTGACGGCCTGGGCCGCCGCCCGGCCGAACGTCACCTTGCGAACGCTGGACGACGACCACCAGTTGCAGGCGCACATGGAGCAGATCTGGCTGGAGAGCGCCCGGTTCCTGGGCCTTCCCGGACAGTAGCGGACCACGCGATGCGATTGCGATTCGCCACGCCAGAAACTGCTTTCTGCGTGGGAGAGTGTCGTCGCAGCGTCGGCTGGCAGCTGGCCGCTTGCAGCCCTTCGACTCGCTTCGCTCGCTCAGAACAGGCTGCCTGCTGTCAGCAGTTTCTTGGAAGACCATGAGCCGTTTTGCCGGCTGCGCGGCGCTCGGTGTCTTGCTGTTGGCGTGGCTCCTGGCGACGCCCGGTGCCGTTGGGCCATCACCACAGCCTCCCGCTCCGATCGCCACTCTCGCATACCGCGTCATCGACATCGCGTCGGGCCGGACCCTGGCCTCGAGCCGGGAGGATCTGCTCCGCACGCCCGTTCTGCCGGGGTCGATCCTCAAGATCGCGACGCTTGTCGCGGCGCTCGAGAGCGGCGTGATCCGGCCAGAGACGCGGATGCTGTGCCCGAGGCAGATCGAGATCGAGGGGCGCCGATATTCCTGTTCGCATCCCGACGTCGGCCGGCCGATTGGGCCAGCCGAAGCCCTCGCCCATTCCTGCAACGGCTACTTCGCCTCGATCGCGACACGGCTGCGGCGGGAGGCGCTGGACGGGGCGCTGGCGCAACTCGGACTGCCCCCGTCGTCGCCATCGGTGTCCATGGCGGCGGCGGCACTGGGCCTCGAAGGGACGCGGATGTCCGCCGGGCAGTTGCTGGCGGCGTTCGTGCGCATCACGACGGAGACGCCGGCCAGGATGCGCAACGACACCCGCGCGGTGGTGCTCGAGGGACTGCGCGGTGCGGCCGAGTATGGCACGGCGAGCGTGTTTGGGAACCGTGGTCTTTCGGCGCTTGCAAAGACCGGAACCGCGCCGATGCCGGGTGGCGGATACGAGGGCCTCGTCGTCGCGGTGACGCCGGCCGTCCGCCCCACTCGTGGCATCGTGCTGATGGCTCCGGGCGCCGCCGGGTTCGACGCGGCGCGCCTGGCCGCCGATACGCTCGCAGCCCTGCCGCCGGTGAGTGCGGCCGCGGGTCCCCGTCCGCGGGGCGAGACGCCCACCGTGTCGGCCGGCCGCGGGCGTCGGGTGGTTCGGGTTGGCACCGCTCGCCGTGACGATGGCTACGACATCGTGACGGTTCCGCTGGAGGAGTACGTGGCGCGCGTGGTCAGCGCGGAGGCGTCGCCGCCTGGAGGCGTCGAAGCTCGCAAGGCGCTGGCCATTGTCGCTCGGACCTTTGCGCTGAGGAATCAGGGCAGGCATGGGCGGGACGGATTCGACCTCTGCGACCTGACCCACTGCCAGGTGATGGGCGCGCGCACGAAGGGGGGCGACGAGGCGGCGCAGGCCACGGTCGGCCAGTCGTTGTTCGCCGCCGGCCAGCTGGCGGATGTCTTCTACACCGCGTCGTGCGGTGGACATTCGGAGCGCCCTTCGTCTGTCTGGCCTGGCGCGGCAGACCCCCCGCACCTCGCGGCTCGCGCGGAGCCCGAGTGTCGCGACGACAGTTCCTGGCAGAACGAGATACCGGCCGCCGACCTGGAGCGGGCGCTGATGGTGTCAGGCCGCCGAGGACAGGTCCTGCGCAACCTGGTGGTGCTGGCGCGAAGCGGGTCGGGTCGCGTCACCCGGCTGCGCATCGACGGGTTTGAACCGCAGGAGATCGATGGCGAGGATTTCCGCCTTGCCGTCGGCCGCTCACTTGGATGGCAGGTTCTCAAGAGCACGCTGTTCGCCGTCGAGCGCACGGCTGCCGGCTACCGCTTCCGAGGAAGCGGCCGCGGTCACGGCGTGGGTCTGTGTGTCGTCGGCTCCGCCCGGCTGGCATCGCGCGGCCAGTCGGCGATGGCCATTCTTGGTGCGTATTTTCCAGGCACCGAGATCCGTGCTGCGGACGAGTCTGGCGCGGTTCTCGTTCCGCGCGCGCGCGTGGACATCGTCGTGCCGGCTGGCGAAGAGCGCGAGCGCGCGCGGGTGCAAGACATCAGCGCGGCGACGCTTCGCGAGTTTTCCGGGAAGACCGGTGTCAGTATTCCTGTGCGGGCGACGCTCGTCTTCCACGCGACGATGGAATCCTACACGCGGGCCAGCGGTCAGCCCTGGTGGACTGCCGGGGCCACCAGGGGTGCGCAGGTCGATTTCATCCCCTTGTCAGCGCTTCGGCAACGCGGCCTGCTCGAAGTGACGCTTCGGCACGAGCTGGCACACGTGGTCACGGGCGACCGGGTGAAGGGGCAGCCAATCTGGCTGAGAGAGGCCGTGGCGATGGACCTGGCCGGCGACCCGAGATCGGCGGACATGGGGCGGGACGGGAGCACTCACGAGGGTGCCCTGCCTTGTCCGACCGATGCAGAGTGGCGTGCGATTCGCTCTCCTGACGAGCTGCAGAAGGCCTATCGCCGCGCCGCCGCCTGCTACGCCGCCCGGTAAGGGAGGCGTAGTTCCGTCGCAGGCAGGCAGACGTCAGAAGGCCGATATCCGCCGGGGTCGCGTGTGCGACCCCCATCTTGCCGCTTTCAGCGGCTCACAACCGACAGCCCGGCTCTGCCGGGGATGCTTACACTTACGGAGGCAGTATGAGACAAATGCAGTTTGCCATTCTCGTGGCGGTCGTCATCATCGCCCTGACCGGTGTCGACCGCGCTCAGTCTTCCAGCCGGCACAAGGTGCTGTTCCAGTCGACTCGCGATGGCCACAGCCAGGTCTATGTGATGAACGCGGACGGGACCGGCCAGGTCAACCTGACGAACACGCCGTCGGTCGATTACCACCCGCATGGGTCGCCGGACGGGTCGAAGGTCACCTTCGTCTCGCGCCGCGACGGCAACAACGAGATCTACGTGATGAACGCGGACGGCTCGACCCAACTGAACCTGACGAAGAACCCGGCGTCCGACATCGACCCGACCTTCTCTCCCGACGGCAAGAAGATCGCCTTCGACTCAGACCGCGACGGCAACGTCGAGATCTACGTCATGGACGTCGACGGCACGAACGTGAGGCGAATCACGAACAGTCCGGGCATCGACAGTCACCCGGACTGGTCGCCGGACGGGTCGAGAATCGTATTCTATTCGAACCGCGACAACAATTCGCAACTCTACATCATGAACGCGGACGGGACAAATGTGGTGCGCGTCACGCACGACTCGTCGGAAGACCTGTTTCCCTCCTGGTCCCCGGACGGAAAGCAGATCGTGTTCCAGTCGAACCGGGACGGGAACCCGGAGATCTACGTCACCAACGTCGACGGCTCTCGCCAGCGCCGCCTGACGGCCAACACCGTGGACGACATCGCGCCCTGGTGGTCGCCCGACGGCCTGTTCATCGCCTTCCGGTCGGACCGCGACGGCAACGGCGAGATTTACCGGATGAAGGCGGACGGCAGCGAGCAAGTGCGCCTCACGACGCACCCTGCCGCGGACGCCAACGCGAGATGGTTGCCGGTCAGGGGCAAGTAGCGCGCACGACGTCCCCCCCCCGAGAACTGGTCCCGGTAGAATGAGAGGATCCGGTAGGATGGTGTCTGGAGGACCGGGCCATGTGCACACTTCGCGGCCCAGACTGCAAGCTCGCTCCGGCCTACGGCCCGCGCTCCCTTGCCGCCTGAAAACTCCCATGCCATCCTCTCACTCTGACTAAACCACAAAACGGGGAAGGTCACATGCCCAACGAAATCCGCGATCGCGCAATTCTCAACTCCGCCGGCGGCACGGCGGAGGGCCTCACCGAGGTCCGACGCCAGAAAGCCTTGCTCAAAACCGGGGCCTTGCAGAACGCAATTCTCAACAGCGCCAACTTCTCGAGTATCGCCACTGACGCGAACGGCGTCATTCAGATTTTCAACGTCGGCGCGGAACGCATGCTGGGCTACGCGGCCGCTGACGTGATGAACAAGATCACCCCGGCCGACATTTCCGATCCGCAGGAGGTGATCGCGCGCGCCAAAGCCTTGAGCGTCGAGCTCTCGACCCCGATTACGCCGGGCTTCGAGGCCTTGGTGTTCAAGGCCTCACGCGGGATCGAAGACATCTACGAATTGACCTACATCCGCAAGGACGGCAGCCGCTTCCCGGCGGTGGTGTCGGTTACCGCGTTGCGCGACGCTCAAGACGCGATCATCGGCTACCTGCTGATCGGCACCGACAACACGGCACGCAAGCGGGCGGAAGAGGCGCTGCTCAAAGCAGGGGCGTTGCAGAATGCGATTTTCAACAGCGCCAACTTCTCGAGTATCGCCACTGACGCGAACGGCGTCATTCA